>JAHEBL010000155.1:0-3202 GCA_024642265.1 Haliea sp.
GGTCACGGTTGTCCTGTATTTGCCGCTGGCCTGGGGAGAGCCTCGCACGGGAAAACCGAATTGCAGAACACCATCCTCACCCTCGCCTGCCGCGATAATCTGCAGCGGGCCATCTATCGTGCCGCCGCCCCTGACCAGAGCGACACCCATGGGCACGGCAAGGGACCTCGCATCGGCTGCCAGCTGGGCAATGGATTTGCGATATTGCTGGTAGAAAAACACCATCTTGGGCACTGTTTTTGTCTCAACGGCCAGTCCGCCCTGAGTAGCAGGCCGGCCCAGCGGCGCTGCAGTCGCGGCGCCATCGGGAGGGTCAGCCGTGGCGAACGAGTCTGCGGATACCTGCTTGTCACCGGCACCATGGCAAATACCTGCAATGCCCCGGGCCTCCCGGTCGGTGGCGGGCTCGGCCTGCATGAATTCCAGCCACTTGCCCGCCTGGGCTCCCGCGCCGCCTATCAGCGTCGCGTTTATAAACGAACGCCGGGCGGATGATTGATCCCCCAGTTTCAGCTGGCTGATGCCCAGCAGCAGGTTGGCTCGTCCCACGTACTTTTCCGCCAACTGTTTTTTACAGGCAGCCAACATCGTATCGTACATCGGTTGCCAGGCCTCCTGCTCCATCTGCAACTGGGCCAGGTACAGGTAAAGTTCGATGTCACCGCTGAGCCGCGCCGCCTGCACCAGTGCAGAGTTGGCGCGCTGCAGCTCCCTGGCCTGCAACCAGAACTGGAACAGTTTGCGGTAAATCGCGCCGCTGGCAGGCACCTTCTTGTCGACCAGCGCCTCGTCGAGCACAGTCGCGGCCCCATAGGGATTTCCGTTGACTGCCTGCAGGTCCGCCAGCAAGACAATATCCTGTTCACGAAACGGCACAGACTTTTCCCGGGCCAGGGTCAACTGGTCCAGGGCCTGTTTTCTCTTGCCCTGTTGCAGATAAACCGACGCCAGTTGATGCCAGCTTTCGGGGTTATCAGGCTCCGCTTCCAGCAGCTGCCGCAACAGCTGCTCGCACTGGGCGTAGGCGCCAGCCTGGTAATACAGTGCCAGCGCCTGGCGCTTCTGATCCGTTGTCAGGGTCAGCCCCTGCTCGTGAATCGGATCGAGTGCTCCAACGACCTGCACCAGCTTTCCCAAGCGGTAATAGGCCTGGGCCAGCAAAAGGTAGTCGCCCACTGCAGGCACCAGCTTTATGCGCAGGGCTTTCTCCAGCGTGCTCGCTGCATCGGCGTAGTTCTGGTTGAGCAGGTATACCTGTGCCAGTTCTCGCAGCATCTCCCGATTGGCCACGTCAGACAGACCGTCTGCGGAGAGTGCGGTGCGATAGTAGTCGATGGCCTTGCCGTATTCGCCCTGTTCGACAAAGTGCCGCGCCAGGTGTCGCCCCGCACTGGACCTGGCATAGGATTCAGTTATCGAGCTGATCTGTTTTTCCAGCTCTTCAATTGAGAGCCCGGCGCCGTCGCCGACATCGCCGGCGGGATCTATGCGTATTTTGCTGCGATACTGGCCCTCCTCCGCATGGGCGGACAGGGCCAGCCCCAATGCGATCAGCAGGCAGGTGCGGGGCAATATTGCGCCGGTCGGGGTCATCCGCTCAATCCACATTGGGCATGTTCTGCGGATAGTCTTCCCAGGCTACATCCACCTTCTGGGTCAGCACCACGCTGCCGGTTGCCCCGCCATAAAAGTTGACGCGGTATTTCCAGTCAGACACCGCGGCCACCACCTTTTCCTCGTAGACGCCCCGCGGGTTGGCATCCAGCACCCGCACGTCGCGGGTGCTCCCGTCTGCGGTCACCCTGAAGGCAACCAGCACCCAGCCACTGATTTTATTCTGGTAGGCAACATCGGGGACATTGGGCCGGCGGGTGTCATAGGGAATTACCTCGATGAAACCCTGGGCATCCTCACCGCCACCGCCGGCGAGATTGACAACCCCCGTACCGGCGCCTATCGGTCCATTCCAACGATCGCCCGCGGACTGGATCTTGATATCGCCCATCGCCAGGTCGAAGGCGGGTATTTCGAGATCGACCGCGGGCGCCGGGGTGGGCTGTGCTATTTCCAGGGAGTCCATCACAGGCTCCTCCAGTGGCTCTTCCGGCTCGACCTCCTCCGGCTCAGGTTCCTCCTGGGGCGGTTCCTCCCGAAGGATTTCGACCATGCTGTGCACAGGCAGCACTACATCCTGCTGCTGCCTGCTTTTTATGAGGCTTTGCATGAAGAGGAACACCGCTGCGGTAATCAGCAGGCCTCCCACCAGGGAGATGAGGAAACGCATCTGTTATCGCCCGCTCAATTGGCCTTTTTGTCGGCCGCGATGGCAATTGCCTCTATGCCCGCCAGCCGCACCTGGTCCATGACGTCCACCAGCGTGCCAGTGGAGGCGTCTTCATCGGACTGGATGATCACCGAGCCCTCCGGATTATCCGCATGCATGCGCGCGACTATAGCCCGCACCGAGCGAGGGTCGACCGGGCGGCGATCGATCCAGACCTCTCCGCCGGCTGTAATGGCAATGAAAATATTGGCGTTATCCTGCTGCGCTGCGCTTTCCGCCTGGGGCGTACTCACGGTTACACCCGACTCTTTTACGAAAGATGTCGTGACTATAAAAAAGATAAGCATGATAAACACGATGTCGAGCATCGGTGTCATGTCGAGCTCGGTTTCTTCGGCTGCGGGTAGATGGCGTCTTGCGGGCATGGAGTCAGCGCCCTCCTTTGGATGGGGGGAAATGCTCGTGTAGCGCCAGCCGGTCCACCAGGCGAGCGGTTTCTATATCGGCAAGCTGGCGCAGTCGCACGGTAAAATAGATCCCTGTCAGCGCCACCACGAGCCCGGCCATGGTGGGGATGGTCGCCCGGTAGACGCCACGCGCCATGGCCTGGGCGTCATCGTTGCCGCTGACCGCAATAACTTCGAATACTCCGATCATGCCCACGACCGTTCCCAGCAAACCGAGCAGCGGGCAAAGGGCCACGAGAACCTTGATCAGCGGCAGCATGGAATGCAGCTGCATGTTCACTTCAGACACTGTCAATTCCCGGATTTTCCTGGCACGCCAGCTGTAGCGGTCTGACCTGCCGTTCCACTGCGCCACTAACTGGCGTGCGCGCCTCGGCCAGGCTATGCGCAGAAACCAGATACGCTCCAGGATCAGCAGCCACAGCAGGGTACAGACAACGAAAATCACCCA
>JAHEBL010000155.1:3302-6969 GCA_024642265.1 Haliea sp.
GGAGTATAGGCGAGCATGCCCAGCAGGCTGCCGCGAGTGGGGTCGACCACCACTGGCGCTATCGCCCCGCGCTGCAGTGCGAACTCACCTGCCTGGTCGCGAAGGCGCGCGGACGGCTGGCGGGAGAGCAGCAACAGTTCGCCCGTCTCAGGGACATAGCGCAGGAAATCGCGCTGCGCATAGGCCGAGAAGGTACCAACCCGCAGCACCTCGCGCCGCTCGAAGGAACCATCGGCTACAACCACCGGTGCTTCAAAAACCGAGACCTTGCCTGCCTCGGTCATCTCCTGCTGCAACAACAGCCAGAGGGTTTCAATTTGCCCTATGGTGGGCTGCGTATTGCTGCCGGCGAGAGTCTCAAGCTGTGCGCTGCGCTCCGGGAACTGGGCAGTTATCATGGACTCGCGCAACACGGCGGAAAAATCGCCCGCAAACTCGTGAAAAGTACTGGCCAGGTCGCCCATTTCCTGTACCAGTGTCTTCAACTCCTTCTCCAGCGCCGCAATTTCACCCTTGTTACTTTCAGTCACTGCCAGCAGCGGCTGGTTCTGCTGTTGCCGACGTTCGAAGTCGCGCCTGGCCTGTGCCATGAGTTCTTTCTGGCGACGGTTATCCTGCAAAAACTCACGCTCGCGCTGCTCGTTGAGCGTCCGCTGCCGCTGCTGCGCCTGCCGGACGGAATCGAGCAATTGATCCAGGTTGGTGATCTGGTCGCCCGCACTACTCTCCTGGGCATGGCCGCTCGCGGCCAGCGCCAGACCGAGCAGGACACCCGCCAGCAGCACCACAGCGCGACTCACGAGTCACCCCCGGAGGACTGCAGCGGCAGGTTCAACAACTGCGGTGCGGTGATATTCTGCGCGACCCGAAAAGCCTGGGCCAGGCCCCGGTTATAGCGCTCTTCAAGCGGCACCCAGGCCTGCTGCTCCCGGTCCCAGTAACCACTGGCAGAACCATCCAGAGACTGGTAATAAAGGGCCACGCGGCCGACCCGCAGGTATTCTACCGACAGTTCCTGGCCGTCCAGTTGCAGGGGACCACGCCACGACTCTATGTTGCCGCCGTAGTCCTGCTCGAGCTGGAAGGCCTCCAGTAATATCCTGAACTTGGCGGAAACTGAAATATCCGGCTGGCGCAGTCGCTGCTTGAGATCCATCACTGCCGCTATCCGTTCTTCCTGGTGAAACGGCAGGTCCAGCACAACGAACTTTTCCAGTGAGTCCGCCATACTGCGCATCAGCGGAACAATCCGCTGCCGGGTAAGCCGTGCCTGGACTATCTGTTCGCGCAGCACGTCGAGCTGCTGCCGCTGCGCCTGCTCGAGCTCCTCCAGTTCCCGCGTATAGGCGGCCTGATACTCGGAACCATCAAGCAACTTGCGGTATTCCTCCACCAGATTGCGGCTCTCACGGCTTAGGTCGTCTATTTTTTTCTGGGATGCAGAAGCACTGTTATTGGTATCGGTCACTACATCGAGACTCTCCCTGATTCCCGCCCCCTGCACCGCAACGCTGAGAAATATTGCGCCAAGGCAACCCACTATTGAAGTTCTGGTCGTTCCAATCCAACGCTGCATGAGAATCAGTATTCCTGTTATTTTATGGCCCTGCCCCGGGAGGATAGCAGGGTAGCTCAATTCACACATCACTTCCCCGGACTTCAGTAGGCCAGTTTTCGTCGCGCACGCAATTGCGCAAGGCTGGGAAGGTCGTATTTTTGCCTGAAGGAGTCTATAACGTGAAGAATTTCCCGGTACATGAAGTCGTGTGCGGCTGATGTATTTACCCGCTCGTGGTTGACCATGACATACCTGAGATTCACCTGCTCACCTTCAGGGAGAGGCAGCGCGATCAGCTCGCCACTGATATCAGCCTGCTCCAGGAATAAGGGTGGTGCAGGAAACAGGTAGTCGGTATGTCGTACGACCTGGATAGCCGTAAGTAACTGGTCGGTGCGCAGTGCAGGTACGGCTGTTGCCATCTGGCGCAGAAATGGCGACTTCCTGTCGGTCAGGAAGTGAATATCGGCAAGCTCCTCGATTACCAGCTGCACGTGGGGATAAGTCAGCACCTCTTCCCAGGTCAATTGCCTTCCCTCCAGCGGGTGGCCCTTGCGCGCCAGCAGCAGCGGCGGCGCAAAACCCAGCGTGGTCAGGCGCAGATCTGACGGGTATGCGTGGAGTTCAGCCTGGAATATGAAATCCAGTTTGCCGCTGTCGAGCGCGTCAAAGGGCTTGTCGACCCGCGTCAGGGCACTCAGCCGGATCCGGGGCGCGGTCTCGCCAAGGCGCTCGACCAGCAGTGGTATCAGCCAGAGCCCCATGTGCCCGTGAATGAGAAGGTTGAACTGACCTGAATAGGAAAGAGGATCAAAATCCAGGGGCGCCAGCATCTCCTGCACAGAATGCAGCACCCTGGGCAACTGCTGCCCGAGCTGCTCCGCCCTGGGGGTAGGCACCATTCCCGCGCCCTTGCGGATGAACAGCGGATCATCAAAAAGCGTCCGCAGACGCCCCAGGGTTTTGCTCATTGCAGACTGTGTAATGAACAGCCTCTCCGCAGCCCGGGACACACTGCCCTCCTCGAGCAAAGCTTCCAGCGCCACCAGAAGATTCAGGTCAAGGCGACCCAGTTCGCGTATATCCACCAATCAGCACCCACCCACTATGAACTCAATTCATATAATAGCTGAATTTATGCCATTTGAAGAATGAATCAGGCGCCCATAACTTACCTTGAGTCGGACAGAGGGCTGTTCGACAAAGCAAGAGAGGTAACTGATATGGGTTTTATACTTTCGTTATATGCGGCGATCCTGGGCCTTGCCATCTGGCAGGAAACCCACGGCAGAGATGACACCACGGATGCACCGAAAGGATGCTGATAACGCTGGCTGAGCATTCTGCCACTTGCCCGCCTGCCGGAAAGCCGGTGCAGTCCGGTGGACGGGCTATCTGCCCGATATACGTGTGTGCAGCAAAGCTGCCCACGACCCGAACAACCTGGTGATTGTAACAGGCGCCGTTCTCGACATGGCCACCGATGTGAGAGTCCTGTTATCACGTATTACCGCCAGCAGTTTCCCGTCGTTGGCATCGTAAAGGCGAAATTCCGCCCAGATTTCTATCACGTCCCGGGTCGAACCTACTGGCTGAAGTTCGCCACCTATGGTCGTGGACGTAGGCCTGCCAGGTGCTATCCGCGTCAATTCTGCGCTGATACGCAAGACGCCCGGACCACTGTTGGCAAGCGTATAGCCGGAAAATGCGTGGTTCATCGCCTCGGCCCAGCTTGCCTGCAAAGCGCGTTCGCGCTCAGCTGTCATCTGCCAGTCGCGCCTCAGGGTGCCGGCGACCGGCGTACTGGGAATATCGATCCGGCTTACTCCGAGGGGGCCGATATCCACCGATTGATAGTCGGAGAGCCTGGCATCGGGCCTGATATAGGCCTCGGCAAAACCAGAGTTCTGAACCTCATAAAGGTCCTCGGCCGCAAATTCCTTGCTCACCTGACCCTTGATGGCGGGTTGGGCACAGGCATTCAGGAGCGCGATACAGACATATAAAAGGATGGCACGGGATAGCGCAGACATAATGCTTGCCGCCTTATCTGGATTAATTTGCTGCCGGCGACACTCCTGCGGTGGGTTGTACCGGCCCCAAAAAAAA
>JAHEBL010000156.1 GCA_024642265.1 Haliea sp.
CTGGCCGCTAGAAATTGTAGCGGGCTGTCATGCCGATAATGCGCTCCCTGACGGTATTGGTCTGGGTATAGGAACCGCCGCTTACAGCGATATCGTACTGGTCCGGACCCTGTTGGAATATGACCGCGTCCTCGTCGAACACGTTCTTCGCCCAGGCCGACACATCCCAGGTGTAGTTGCTACTGCGCCAACCCACGAACAGGTCGAGTATCTCGTAGGATTCGAAGTCATTGGCGACGTTGTAGGTACCGGCGGAGGCCTCGGTGTTGATGCGATCGTCGGTGTACTTGAACAGGCCCCGCACGTACACCTCGGTGTCATCGATCGGGATGTAGTACTCCGAATTGAGTGAGAAGGACCACTCGGGTTCGCCGCCCAGGGGTTCACCATCGATATCGCAACTGCCCAGTACCTGCCCGGGCTCCCGCTCGTTACAGGGCGCGGTGGCGCCGTCCCATTCACCCTTGCTGTAGCTGAGGGTACCGCCAGCGCTCCAGGTTTCCGCCAGCAGTACCTGGCCGTCGATTTCCACACCCCAGATATTGGCGTCGCCGTTGTAGACGAGACCGCCGGGCAGGTCCACCGGATTACCCTGGTCGTTCAGCACCTGCACGCCGCGCACGAAGCCCAGGTAACCATCGAAAGACTGGTAGTACAACGCCGTGTTCAGGGTGGCGCGACCATCCCACAGGCGGCTCTTGGAACCGATTTCAAACGCGTCACTGGTCTCCTCGTCATAAAGGAGGTCGTTCACGCCATTGGGCAGGAATACGATATCGGGGCTGGGCACGATGGAAATACCGCCGGGCCGGTAGCCGCGGTTATAGGAAAAATAGAGGTTGGTGTCATCGCGCCAGTCCCAGCGCAGGGCGAGCGAGCCTGTGAAGGCATCCTCGGTACGGGACTGCTGGTCAGGGGGTATGCCCACAATGGGGAAATTCGCGGCGAAGCCATCCTCGATCTGGTCCCGAACCTGCTCGAGTGACGGGGGTACCCAGGTCAGTCCTCCGAAATTGATAGTTGCAGTGCGATACCCCTCATAATCCGTCCAGCGCAGGCCCGCTTCCAGTTGCAGGGTGTCAGTCAGGTCGAAGGTATTGAAGGTAAAAATCGCGAAGTTATTCGAGTTTACCGGCAGTGTTCCCGTGGTCTGGAAACCCAGGCCTTGCACATCGACCCGCACGCCATTCTGCACAAACGAGGTCGTGGTGTTCTGGTCCTGGTAGTACAGGCCCACCATGTAGTTCCAGAAATCCCTGTCGCTGGAAGCCACGCGCAGTTCGTAGGAAATACTGTCGGTCTTGGTCTCCGGGACCTGGAAGCTGGGGGCCTGCGTCGGGGTGTACTGCAGGGAGTATGCCCGGTCAATTTCGTTCTGCGCGGGCTTGTTGGATTCCTGGTAGGCGATAATGGCGGTGACCTGGTGATTGAGCACCTCCCAGTCCGTGTTCGAATTAACGAGGTGGAAGTCCATATTGCCGTAATCGTCGCTGTTTCCCAGCGCCTTGCGATCCCCGGGCTTCAGGGTGGGCCTGCCACCCAGCGCATCGGTGCCACTCATGGCCTTGGGGTCATCCGATTCGCGATCCAGGTACTGGTAGGTCAGCTGGGTTTGCACGGTGTCGGAAGGTTGCCACAGAGCGGTCAGTCGACCGGAGTAGGCCTTGATCTCCTGGTCGTCCATGCCGGTCGTAATATTCTCGACATCATCGCCATTATTGGTGTCATAGACGCCCGCCACGCGCACCGCGAATTGATTGGGAAGCAGGGCAGCGCCATAGGCGAGCTGGCCGTTATAGCCGTCGTTGTCCGAGACCGAGCCCTGCACATAGCCCTCGGACTCCTCGAGACTGGGTCGCTTGGTGATCATGTTGATGGCGCCGCCTGGCGAGGTGCGCCCTTGCAGGGTGCCCTGGGGACCGCGCAGTACCTCGATCCGCTCCAGGTCATACATCTGGTTGAAGGCGACGTCGGAGCGCACGATGGCGTCGTTCCAGTAAACCTCCACCGCCGACGACACGCCGGCTTCCGGGTCTATGCTGATTCCGCGCATGGAGATGGTGTTGTTGCGGGCATTCGGCTGGGACAGGGTCAGGCCCGCGGTCTGCTGCTGGATCGAGTTGAAATCGAAGGCGGCGAACTTGTCGATGTCCTGTCCGCTCACCACGTTTACGGTGGCGGCGATATCCTGCACGCTCTCAGCCCGTTTCTGCGCCGTCACGATAACTTCTTCCAGCACGAGTTCTTCCGCCAGGGTCGGCATTGACAACAGTGCCAGGGTGGCGGCGATGGCTGTCCTGGGAAAAGGAAAGGCGGTCATACTATTTCGCGACATAACGGGTTACCTTGGGTAGTGGCCCTGGGCTTCCGACCACACAATGGGCGCCGCCTGAGCTCGTTTATAATTAGATTCTTTACCAGGCCACGACTCGCACTTACTCGCCGGCCCGACGCGGCTATCATACCTGTTACCCTGCTACATTAAACGCGTCAGAAGTTCATATACATGACCAAAGTGGTCAATAATTCACAAGTTCAGGGCGCCGGCCGCCGGGGCGGCTAAGACCGTTCGACCTATTTGCCCGGATTTACAATCAGCGATAGCTGCCAGGCGACTGGCCGGTCCACTTCTTGAAGGAGCGGTGAAATGCGCTGGGGTCGCTGAAGCCGGTCTGTTCCGCCACCTCGCTTACTGTCAGGCCATCCCGGCTCAACAGGCTGATGGCGACATCGCGCCGGGCATTGTCCTTGATGCGCTGGTATGAAGTGCCCTCCTTCTCGAGCCGGCGCCGCAGGGTCCTGGCGGACATATTGAGCAGCTGGGTAAGCTCTTCAAAGCTGGGCATCTCCTCGCGAAAATCATCCCCCAGGATCTCGCGGATGCGATGGGTGATGCCCAGGGTAGTCGCAAGGGGGTCAATGACGACATGGTAGGGTGCCAGTTTCAGGAATGCTTCGAGTTGCTCCTCGGTGCGGGCAATGGTGGCATCGAGGTGCCGGGCGCTGAAAGTGACTGAGTTGATGCGCTGGTCATAAGCCACCGGGCAGGGAAAGAAATGGCGCATACCAGCCATGAAACCCGGCCGGGGACCGGCACAGGACGCCTCGGTGATATCGATGTGCTGGCCAATCAACCAGCCACAAAAACGCAACCACATGGCCAGGCCACACAGAACGCTGTGCTGCGCCTCGGGCCTGTCATCGCCACTGAGGTAGCACAGCGACGCCTCCTTGCGCTCGCTGTTCACCTCCACCCGGTTGATCAGCTGCGCACCCTGCCTGACCCGACACACCGCGTTGAATTCTATCGCCCGCTTTAGCGCTGCGGCCAGGGACCGGCTGTTGAGCATACTCAGGGCAATCAGGCGCATGGTCCCGGGGGGCGTCTGGACATCCGGCATGATGCCGCCGGACTCGTCCCCAATCGCACGAAACAACCCGACACAGAGCCGGCTGTACTGCTCCCGGGAAACGAACACGGTTTGCACGCTTTGCCGCAGCGGATCGAAGGGGAAGCCGGCGGCCCGCAGAATGGCACCCACGTCTACACCGCGGGTGCGCGCCTGCGCCAGTAGCGCCCGGGTAAATTCCATCGGCACGGTTTCGTTGTAGGGCCGCGCAGCCGCTAATGATCCGGGCAAATCAGCACCTCGCATTCACGTTTGGGCCTGCAGTATAACGGACCCGGCGCGGCTGTCGGAATGAGCGGCCGGGCACAGCTGGTTTGTCGACGCGCACGCCTACCTCAAAAAGCCTGGCCGACGAGGGCTTCTGACAAGGCCCAGAGCCGGTCCGCCAGGACCGGGTCCCTCGCATAGTCCGCAATACCACCGCTCTTGCCCACAGCGGCGGGCTCCGCGATGTGACAGTCCTCGAGGTATAGCCCGCCGCGCCCGGCCAGCTGCGGCGAGGTGGCCGCCCAAACGCTGGTGGCGGCGCCCTGCTCCACGCTCTTGAAGGTCATCTCCTCGCCCGGCGGCGCCGCCGACTTAAGCAACTCAAAATCTTCCGGCACCATATGCCGGGACAATTCGGTCATGATCACGCCAGGATGAACGGCAAAGGCCCGCACGCCACGCCCTTTCAACCTGGCATCGAGGCCCACGGCAAACAGGGCGTTGGCGGTCTTGGACTGGCCGTAGGCGACCCACTTGTCGTAATCGCGCTGCTCGTAGTTGGGGTCATCGAAATTCATTTCACCGAAGCGATGACCCGCCGAGCTGAGTGCGATCACCCTGCTGTCCTGACCCGACCGGGCAGCCCCCGCGACCAGCGCGGGAGCCAGCAGACTGGTAAACAGAAAGTGTCCGAGATGATTGGTGCCAAACTGCAGTTCGAAACCCTGTGCGGTTCGCGCCAGCGGGCAGGCCATTACGCCTGCATTGTTCACCAACAGGTGAATGCACTCGAACCGCCCCACGATATCCGCCGCTGCCGTCCTGATGCTGTCGAGATCGGCCAGGTCCATCAGTGCGCTGTCCAGCTGTGCGTCGGGCAGCTGCTGTCGCAGGGATTGCAATACCGGCTCCAGCTTTTTGCCGTCGCGGGCCACCAACAACACCCTGGCACCGGCCCCTGCCAGCACCCGCGCGGTCTCTATGCCAAGGCCGGCAGACGCACCGGTTACCACGGCGACCTTGCCGGCCAGTGAAATACCCTCGATCACATTGCCGGTAGTGGAGTTGGCATCGAATGTTGTCATGCATTGGTTCCTCGTAAACGGGATGAATGGGCCGGTATCGTGCACCGCACTATAGCGGCATTATGCCAGATCAAAACAACAGGCCCAGGGTCGGCAGGCTGATATCGGCGTAGTCCAGTATCACTTCGCGCCGCCGCAGCCTGAAGTCACCCGCGTTTTCCAGCAACAGGTCGCGACGCTGTCCGCTATACAGGAAACTGTCACCGCCGGGCCGCGCATAGTGCAGGTGAAAGTTACTCAGCACAGAGAGCTCGTCGCCACCGCGCGCCATGAGTTCCACGTTGCCGACGATCCTGCGGGTGCGGGCCGGCGGGTTTTCAGACCAGGAGTTGATCTTGTAGGCGCGCTCCACCCGCAGCATCAGGTGCATGTAGGTTTCCTCGCGGATGGGGCAGCCCATGGAGTCAGCACCTTCCAGTTCCCGCTCCACGCTGATCATATGCTCCTCCCCGCGCTGGCGGTTATCGACCTGCACATTGACCCGGGCGGGCAGCAGATAGCGGATATCCTCGCTGACCAGCTCCAGCCACTGCCGGTACTGGCGGTTATCCAGCAGTCGGGCCTCGCGATAATAGAAGGCCTCCAGCGCGCGCTGCTGCACCGGGCTGGCGGTCGCGCTCATACGCCGCTCTCCACCGCCTGCAGTTCATCGCGCCAGCGCGAGAAAAATTGCCGTGCATAGAATTCATTGGCAGTCACACTCACCAGTCCAGGCAACTGCGGATGCGGCGCTTCCTCACCGAGACCGAGGCCGTAAAAATACGGGCGGTCGTCGGCGAAATCGATATTGCTGCCTTTGAACTGCTGCACCCAGACCTCGGAATCTTCCTGCTCGAGAATTCCGCCAGGGCCAAAGAATGAACTGTAGTTGGTGCGCAGAACCCGTTTCACGGCATCGGGCGCATCGGCAGGCACCACCGCCCAGGACCAGTATTCCACCTTGCCGGGCCCCCTGGGGTGGGACACCTTGAAAGAGGCGTTGGACCACAGGAAAGAAAGATTCGGGTAGACGCCATAGGTGAGGCCCTTCATACGGGCCCGCAACGGCCCTACCCTTTCTGCGGCGTTAGCCTGCACGTCACGCAGGTACTCCTGCACCTCGGCACCGCCGAACATACCGCCCATGCCCTCCATGCCCCAGGCCACCTCGTCCACCGGGGCGTCCACGGGCATCAGCCGAAAGGTGGCGCCGTGACCCGGGCGGGTGACCACGCTGTAGCCCAGTTCCTCGATCAGGTCCTGGGCTTCCCGGGGAATAATCGCACTGTGCAGGAAGGCGCCGTGGTTCACATCACCCAGCTGGTTTTCCACGGGCAGCTTCCAGTTCGCATCCAGCACCCAGCGATGCGGCGCCCCCATAAACTCTATACCGGCGGGAAATCGCCCCAGAAAGGCATCGAGGTAAAAGCGCATGTCGCCCAGATACTCTTCCAGCGGAATGATGTCAGGGTCGAAGCTGCCGAAAATAAGTCCGCGCCAGGACTCCAGCCGGGGTACCCGCTTCAATCCCAGCTTGCTTTTATCGGGCTTGCCGGCCAGCGCGTTTTCCTGGGGGATGGTCGACAGCTCGCCCTCCACTGTATAAGACCAGTTGTGGTAGGGGCAGATAAAGCGCCTGGTGTTGCCATGGTCCGCACGGCATACCGGCAGGCCGCGGTGGCTGCAGCTGTTGATATTTGCATGGATCCTGAGATCAGCCCCCCGGGACAGGATGATCGGTGTTTCACACATATAGGCCTGGACGAAATCCCCGGCACGGCGAATCTGCGACTCATGCCCGAGGAACAACCAGGCCCGGCCGAAGATACCTCGCACCTCCAGATCATAAACGGCCTGGTCAGTCCAGCAACGGCGACTGATGAGACTGGCATCACTGTTGACGAGTTCGCTGATCCGAAGCACCCGCTCACCTCCAAAGATATATCTGCAACATCAACCGGCCGCCTCTGCCGATACTCAGGCGGAGCGTTTGAAATCCTTCAGGGCCGCCGCGGTAGTTGGCCGCCCCGTTTCGTAATAAAGCTTCATCGCGGTAGCAACGTCATTGATGGTTTTCTGCACGACTTTTTCCATACGCTTTTCCAGCCAGGCACCAACAGCACCCCAGGGCAGCTCGTATTCCAGGCTGGCGGTAAACAGGGTTTTATCCGCGCCCTGGTCAGCCAACTGATAGCGAAACCAGGCATTGCGGAACGGCGGGGCCGGT
>JAHEBL010000048.1 GCA_024642265.1 Haliea sp.
TCTATTTTGTCTTCTCCCGGGCAGCGGTGTAACGTTCAGGCTTTATACAGGAGCCCAACACCATGCACAAAAGCAAACTCGCCGGGTTTATTATCGATTGCCAGACCAGCGACCTGCACGGCGCCGCCCGCTTCTGGAGCGATGCACTGGGAATGCCGGTGGAGGAACTGCCCGGCGCAGAGGGCGACAGGTACGTGAGACTGAAAGACCCGGCAGACCAATTGCACATTGAAGTGCAGTCGGTAAAACACCCCAGCCGCGTCCACCTCGATATCGAGACCGACAATATCGAAGCTGAAGTAGAACGACTCCAGGCACTGGGGGCGACGGTCGTCGAGTACGTCCACACCTGGTGCGTCATGCAGGCGCCCACCGGCCAGCGCTTCTGCGTGGTTGACAAGGCGTCAGCGCGCTTCGAGCAGGAGGCGAACAGCTGGCAGGGCCGGGCCGGCTAGAGCTCGCCAAAGAAAGCCTTGATATGCGCCTCGACGCTGCGCGCCAGTGCATGCAGCTCATAGCCCCCTTCCAGGGATGACAGGATTTTCCCACCGGCACTGACATCCGCCTGTTCGCAGAGGCGACGTGTCACCCATATGTAATCGCTGTCGACCAGATTGAGCTGTGCCATATAGTCCGCCTGGTGAGCATCGAACCCGGCGGAAACCAGTATCATCTGGGGTGCGAAGGCCGCCAGCCGGGGCAGCCAGTGTTGTTCAACCGCCCGCTGAAATGCCGCACCATCCGCACCCGCCGGCAGGGGTACGTTCACCACATTGGCGGCGTCGCAGTGATCGCCGGTATGAGGATAGAACGGGTGCTGGAATGTCGAACACAACAACACCCGGTCATCCCCGGCGTAAATGTCCTCGGTGCCATTGCCGTGATGCACATCGAAATCAATGATGGCGACCCGCTCCAGCCCGTGGTTCGCCAGGGCGTGCCAGGCGCCTATCGCGACGTTGTTGAAAAAGCAGAACCCCATGGCCCTGGCGCGCTCAGCGTGATGCCCGGGGGGGCGCACCCCGCAAAAAACCTTGCTGGCCTTGCCGGACATCAACAGGTCGACCCCCAGTACCGCAGCTCCCGCGGCCCGCAGGGCGGCCGTAAGCGTATGCTTGCCCATGGCGGTATCACCTTCAACCCAGATCACTCCCTCGTCCGGTGACATCTCATACAGCCGCTCGACATAGGCGGCGTCGTGCACCGCCTCCAGCAATTCCCGCTCCACCAGTGGCGCGTTATAGTGATGCAGCGCCATGTCCAGGCCGGTGGCAATGAGGCGATCATTTATGGCGCTCAGGCGCGCAGGTCGTTCCGGATGATGTGGCCCCGCATCGTGCAGCTGGCAGTCGGGATGGGAAATGTAGGCAAGCGACATGGACACCCTCTTTACGAACTTACTGTTACTATCTTCTGACGAAGGCGGCGGCAGAGCCTTGATGCACATCTATCGGCGCGCTGGTAATTTATGAATTTCTCACGGCACTGCGGTCAACAGTAATGAGAAAACACCGTTTACACAAAGTTTTCGAGCCGGAATCCGTCGCCGTGGTGGGCGCATCGGCCCGGCCCCTGTCGGTCGGCGGGCAGGTTCTGGGCATGCTCATCGAGAGTGATTTTCAGGGTCAGCTGTACCTGGTGAACCCTGCGCATGACACCATCCGGGGGCTGCCCTGCTATCCCTCCGTCGGCGCCATCGGCCAGACCATCGACCTGGTTGTCATCGCCGTGCCCGCCAATGCCGTGGCGGCAATCATGCGCGAATGCGGCGAGCACGGGGTGGGAGCCGCGATCATCATCTCCGCCGGATTCGGCGAGGCCGGCCCGCAGGGACAGGTCCTGCAGGACGAGGTTGTGGAAATTGCACGCGCTCACAATATCGCACTGGTAGGCCCCAACTGCCTGGGTGTCGTCCGACCGCGGGTGGGGCTCAACGCCAGTTTTGCCAGGAGCAAGGTGACCAACGGCCATGTCGCCATGATCGCCCAGTCAGGTTCTTTCTGCAGTGCGCTGCTCGACTGGGCCGACGCCCGGGACTTCGGCTTCTCGGCCGTGGCATCCCTGGGGGCAACGGCCGACGTGGATTTCGGCGAGGTGCTCGACTACCTCGCCCTGGACCCACATACAAAAAGTATCCTGCTGTACATCGAGGGAGTGACCGATGCGCGCGCCTTCATCAGCGGATTGCGCGGAGCGGCGAGGCTCAAGCCGGTCATCGTGGTCAAGTCGGGCCGCAGCGAGCGCGGCACCAGAGCGGCGGCATCGCATACCGGCGCCAGGGTGGTCGGGGACCTGGTTTTCGACGCGGCAATCAAGCGGGCCGGCGCGGTTCGTGTGTTGACGGTAAGCCAGTGGTTTGCGACCGCCCAGACGCTCGCCTCAGGTACCCGGGTGGAAGGTTCCCGACTGGCCATCCTCACCAATGGCGGCGGACCCGGAGTGATGGCTGCCGACCGGGCAGCGGATGTGAATGTACCACTTGCGGATCTGTCGGCCTCATCCGTGGGGGAGCTGAGTGCGGCACTACCCAGCCACTGGTCTCACGCCAATCCAGTCGACATCCTGGGGGACGCCTCCAGCGAGAGATACCGCATGGCGACCCGGATACTGCTGGCCGACAAAAATGTGGACGGCATTCTGGTATTGCTGTCTCCACAGGGAATGACCGATCCCATGGCCTGCGCGGAAAGCGTCATCGAGGCAATCGGCGAGTCGCGCAAACCGGTACTGACCTGCTGGCTTGGTGAACGCAGGGTGCAGGCCGCGCGCCAGCGGCTGACGCTTGCCGGGATACCGTCCTTCAGCAACCCCGAGGCAGGGGTAGACGCCTTCGGCTCCCTTGCCGCTTACCGGCGCAACCAGAACACATTGCTGCAGGCGCCCCCGCCACTGTCAAAAAACACGGCGCCGGATATGGCGGGGGCACGCCAGATTATCGAGCAGGCACTGGCCGAACGCCGCTACATACTCAGTGGCAGCGAGTCAAAAGGCGTACTGCGCGCATTTCACCTCGCGGTGTCCGCAAGCTCCGGTTCCGCCAGCGTCAGTCAGGGCATGGAAGACAGGCCCCATGCCCGCCACGTGATGATGGGTATTTCCCGCGACCCGATTTTCGGCCCTGTCATCAGCTTCGGTCCCGGTGGCATCGCCGCTGAGGTTTGCGCAGACAGCCAGGTCGCGCTGCCACCGCTCAACGACTACCTGGCCAGGGAGCTGATACACGGTAGCCGGGCGTTCGGGAGTAGCAGCCAGTTTAACCATCTTCCTGAAGCGGATATGGAAACACTGGTCGGGGCTCTGCGGCGCGTATCTGAAATGGCCTGCGAGTTACCGGAAATACAGACGCTGGACATCAACCCCCTGCTGGTGGACGAACGGGGAGCGACGGCCCTGGAAGTACGGATCACCGTAGCTGCGCCGCGCAGCGCCAGCAATCGTTATTGCCACATGGCCATACACCCCTACCCACCAGGACTGGAGACAAGCTGGCAACCGGATGAGGATACAGCCGTACTCATACGTCCAATCCGGCCCGAGGACGCCAACACGGAGCGGGACTTCGTCGATAATCTCTCCAGCGAGAGCAAGTACTTCCGTTTCATGAACCACATGGACAAGATCAGCCCCTTGCTACTGGCCCGCTTCACCCAGATCGACTACGACCGCGAGATGGCACTGGTGGCCATACTGGGGGAACACACGCAGCAGGCCAGGATGATCGGCGTGGCGCGCTATATTTCCAACCCGGATGAGCTGTCTTGCGAGTTTGCCCTGACCGTGGCGGATGACTGGCAAAAAAGGGGCCTGGGGCGCCAGCTGATGCAGCGCCTGATAGCGATCGCCAGGGACCGGGGACTACAGGTTATGGAAGGTGACGTGCTTGCGCAGAATACCAAGATGTTGCGCCTGTGCACCGCCCTGGAATTTCGCACCCTGCATGACAATGACGACCCGGAGGTCGTTATTGTCCGGCGGGACCTCTGAGGGGACGGGCTCCGGCACGCAGCGGGCTTACGAACCCCGCGCGCCGGCTCAGGCGGCTATGCTGCCGAGGATCGACAGCACACTGCCCCGGTCCAGCAACCGCGGCACGGGATAACCGTCGCCCTCCGCCATCGCCAGTTCCGCGATAGCGTCGAAATCCTCCCGCCGCAATTTTTCCGAGTGCTCCGGTATGCCCACTTCGGTACGCAAGTCCCGCACCGCCCGAATAAACTTCTGGGCGAGCTGGCTCTCCGGCTCGCCCGGCTTGCCCGCACCCACCAGAATCGCCAACTCGGCAAGGCGACGGCTGGACTCGAGCTGGCAGAACTCGAGGACGTGGGGCAGCACCAGCGCATTGGCAAGGCCGTGGGGAATACCGTATTTGCCGCCGAGCTGGTGGGCTATCGCGTGTACGTTGCCGACATTCACCTGGTTGATGGCGAGGCCGGCGTAATAGGCACCCATGGCCATACCCGCCCTGGCATCGAGGTTGCTGCCGTCACGATAGGCGGCGGCCAGATTCTCGAATACCAGCTTTATGCCAAGGCGGGCATCTTCCAGCCGGGTTCCGCGTTCCCACACACCGATATAGGCTTCAATACCATGGGTAAGGGCATCCATGCCGGTGGCCGCGGTAATATGGGGCGGCAGGCCGAGAATGAGGTCAGGGTCCAGCGCGGTGGCCGCCGGCAGCAAGGTGCCACCGGAAATTACACCCTTCTGGTGCGTTTGGGAGTCGGAGATAACCGCTCCCATGGTCGCCTCGGAACCGGTGCCGGAGGTTGTCGGTACCACGTAGAGTTTCAACACATCGTGTTTGACCTTGCCAAATCCGACCCAATCCTTGGGAGACTCGTCACTGGTGGCAGACGCCGCAATGATCTTGGCCGCATCGATGGACGAACCGCCGCCAATGGCCAGGATAACCTGGGTGCCATGCTGCTTGGCCACCGCTACCCCGGCCGCCACCTGTTCATAGGTGGGATCGGGAAGTACGCCGTCGTAGAAGGCGATATCGATATCAGCCTCCAGCAGGGGAGCAATGGCAGTGTCCACCACACCCAGTTCCCGCAGGGGCTTGTCAGTGACGATGAGTACTTTCTTTGCGCCAGTGCGCAGAATATGTTTACACAGTTCGCGGCTGCTGCCGCTGCCCACAAAGGCGCGATGGCTCGCGCCGGGGCCGAGGCCTGCGATGAATTTCATCAGGCCCACGTAGAGGGCGTGTTTTATCTTGCGCAGTAACATTGGGAGGGGCACTCCGTATTTGGCCGTAAACCGGCAGCGACTGGGACAGGCGCGCTAGTGTAATACATTTTACGGCCGTTCGAGGCCTCCGGGGGGGCTTAATCCTTTTTCGGCCCGCCGTTGCTGCCCGGCCAGCGCGAACCGGAAATGGTATCGACGAAGGGCAGGAAACCCTCCGGGTCCAGCTTGCCCGCCAACTTCACTTCGCGGTCGAGGAAAATCGGCCACCACAGGTGCGCCGACAGTTGTTCGCGCATGGGTAACAGGGTGGTCAGCGGATCCCAGGGACTGTCGCGCAATACCAACTCACCGCTGACCTCCTCACGCCAGGCAGTGCCATAGCGGCTGCGCACGTGCACCACGTGGGGCGGGAAATCGTAGCCGGTTGCCGGTCCGCCGACACTCACCGCCTGGGAAACCTTGATCCACCACTCGTGCTGATCGAATTCGGGAAGGGGGTCTGCTGGACCGATCGAGGCCCCCTTGAACTCCACAAAGGTATAACCGTGATGGATGCAGCGGGCCGTTACCTGGGGCCCGAGCCGGTAAAACTCAGTGGTACAGGGATACTTGGGCTGGCCATTGGTCTGCTGGCTGATGAATATGGCAGACTCCTGGTCGATGCCGTAACCCAGGGTGTACTCTCCCTCGATGCCGTTATAGTTGGCGTCGACGGTGGTAACAATGCCGTACTCGGGCTCGTCCGGTACCGGGTAGTTGTAGATGGTCAGCGTCACATGGGGATTCGCACCCGGTTCGATACCCGGTGGCAACAGTGCTGCAATCTTGTCCGGATCAGTCCGGTAGACGATCTTGAGCATGGGCCAGTTGACGATATCGCCGGGATTGCCCTGGGGTGCACCTGATGGATTGGACATATTTTTTTCCTTATGGGTTGAATGTGTTGGCCGGACAGCGCTTCAGGCGCCCACCATGTTGGCCACCGGGGTCTGGCGGCTGAGAATCATCTCCGCCCTGGCACGGATTTTCTCATCCGTCTCGGGCGTTGTGGCCAGTAGCCAGAAAGCATTGTTCCGCAAACCTTCCACCGCCATCTGCGCGACCTCGTCGGGGTGGGTTGTTTGCAACTCGATACCCCATTCGGCGGCCATTTTTTTCATATCGTCCACCGAACTGATACCTGAGGCATTCCCTTCTATCTCTTTTTTTAGCTCCTGCGGGCGCACCCGACCGGAATTGAACAGACCTGTATCGACAACATGCGGGCCCGGGAACAGGGCGCTGACCTTCACCGGGCTGCCGGCGGCGGTGACCTGGTAGTGCAGGTTTTCGGTGATGGCATGCACCGCCGCCTTGCTGGCGGTGTAGATGGGCTGGTCGGGATAGACCAGCAGGGCGCCGTTACCGGAACCGGTTACCACGAAGTGGGCTTCCTGGTTCGCCGCAACCAGCCTCGGCATGAAGGCGCTTATGGTGTTGACCACGCCCCAGAGATTAACGTTCATGCACCACTGCCAGTCTTTTTGCGAATAATCCCACATCGCCCCGGATTCCCCGGCACTGATACCGGCGTTGGCAAACACCAGCTGAATACCGCCGAACGCCTGCTCCGCCTTGTCGGCGAGGGCGTTCAGGCTGTCCGGGGATGTGACATCGCAATGTTCCACCAGGGCGTCAATATTTTCTGCCGCCAGGTCCGACCCGATCCGGGCCATGGCGGCCTTGTCCACATCACCAACGACCACCTTTGCGCCGAGCCGGCCCAGCGCAAATGCCAGGGAGCGCCCGACGCCGCTGGAGCCGCCGGTGATTACCGCCACCTTGCCATTGAAGTCCTGCATGCTCAGGCAATCTCCCGCTTGTCTTTTTCGGTAAGGTAGAACTGACGCACCCATTTGCGGAACAACACAAGTGTCTTGTCCTCCTTACAGAATACCGGCCGGTGCTTGTGGACCTTGTTGGCCCAGATCGGGTAATCGTCGCCAAGACCATCAATAATGCCCTGCATGACGTCGTCGCCCGCCAGGTCCTCGATCTCGCGCCGCACGGTCAGGGTCCAGCGCATCTTCGTTTCGTGCCGGTTGATCGGCTGCGCGCTGTTATAGACAACCATTTCGGCGCCCGGGCCATAACTGCTGCGCACCAGGGCGAAACCGGGGTTGAACACGGCGGCGTGCAGCTGGCTGGGGATAGGGGCATTGCTGGCGTCGGAGCGCAGGTGCAGAATTCGGCCATTCTCCTCCACCGTCACCTCGGACGGCGGCACATCCGGCTGGCGATGGACGTACTGGAAATGCACGGGGTCGCAGGAGTTCTCCGCGATATCCTGCACATGGGCAGGCACCAGGAATTCGGCGTAGCGCGGTGATGTCCAGTTGGGGTCGCCCAGCTCTATCAGCTCGGGCAGCTCCCACTGCGGCGCGGTATTTTCCGGGTGATACCAGACATACACCTCACCATTCTTTTCCTCGGTGTGCCAGGTACGCAGGCGGGCGCGCTCGGGGATTTCATCGCAGTAGGGAATTTCTTCACACTTTCCCTCCGCCCCGAACCGCCAACCGTGGAACGGACAGCGAATTGACTCACCGACCACCCGGCCACCCACCGCCAGGTTGGCCCCGAGGTGGGGGCAATAGGCGTCCTGCAGGACAGGCACGCCGTTGCGGGTACGGTACAGCACCAGTTCCCGGTCAAAGGCCTGCACCTGCTTTACCTCGCCCACATGCAGCTCATGGCTGCGGGAAACTGAGAACCACCCCATGGGGAACTCCGGCGTCACATTGGTTTTGGATTCACACGCATCTACGATTGACATGCTCTGCTCCGATTCGGCGTAGGCCATTGCTGGTTGAAAATAACAAGCAAGCGCCTCACCCTGCACCCCTGGCCCGTGAGGGAAAAGGTCACAGATGAGTAAACTTGCACATATGTATACTAATCTAGTTTAATGATCCGGTGATTGCAACACCAGGGTGAGATATTCATGAACGTAGCTGCGGCACCACTTGGACGACGGGAAAAGCGCAAGCTCGAAATACGCTCCCGGATTGAAGAGGCCGCCTACAAGCTGTTTCGGGAGCAGGGTATAGAAGATACCAGCATCGAGCAGATATGCGTGGAAGCGGACGTGGCGCGGCGCACCTTCTACGGCCATTACACCAACAAGCACGCACTGCTTGGGGGCCTTGGCATTTCACGACTTTACAGCCAGTCCGAGCCCATGCTCGCCCTGCTGATGGCGAATCACCACTCCACCCGTGCGCGGCTTGACGCCATGATCGAGTATATAGGCTCGAACTTTGCCACGTTCACGGAATTTGACCGGCAGTTGATCCTGATTGCCCCATCGATCTTTGCTGAAGATGCCGAGCAACAGCGCGAGATCGGCAACTCCGCAAGCGCCAGCTTTACCCGCCTCATAACGGCGGGCCTGGAACTTGGCGACGTGCGGACGGAGTTCTCACCGGAGATTCTCGCCGCCATGGTGGTGGGCACGCTGAATATGCTCACCACCAGCTGGGCCATGAACAGCGACTACCCGATCTTCGACAATCTGAACGAGGCGCGTAATATGTTCGAGCAACTCATCTGCAAGCCCGCGACATAGGCCGCTCGCCAGCTGGTCACGCCTCGCCACAGGAGAATAAATGGACAACATACCCGCAACACGCCGCTTTGTGGCGGTAGACCCCGAGGACCGCAGTATCAGTATCGAACAGGGCCCGGTACCCGAACCACGGCCCGGGGAGATACTGATCAAGGTGAGCGCAGCCGGACTCAATCGCGCCGACCTGCTGCAACGCAAGGGTCTCTACCCACCGCCCGAGGATGCCTCGCCAATCATGGGGCTGGAGGTAGCGGGTGAGGTTCTCGCCACTGGCACCGGGGTGGAAAACTGGCATGTGGGTGACAGAATCTGCGCCCTTACCCATGGCGGAGGATATTCTGACTACACCGTGGCTCCCGCCAGCCAGTGCCTGCCTGTCCCCGCCAGGATGGATATGGCGGAGGCGGCCGCCCTGCCCGAGGCCTTGCTGACTGTCTGGCACAACCTGTGCCAGCGCTGTCACCTGCAGGCGGGGGAGAAAGTATTGATTCATGGTGGCGCCAGCGGCATCGGCACTCTCGCTATTCCCATCTGCAGGGCTCTCGGGGCCGAGGTCTATACCACTGCGGGCAGTGACGACAAGTGCCGCGCCCTGGAGGCGCGAGGCGCCACCAGGGCGATCAACTACAAGACCGAGGACTTTGAACAGGTGCTGACCGAGCTGGGACTGAAAGACAAAATCGATATCATCCTGGATATCGCGGGCGGCGACTTCATACAGAAAAACATCAACGTTGCCGCACCCGAGGGACGCATTGTCAACATAGCATTCATTCGGGGCGCCCGGGCGGAGGTGAATTTTGGTCCGCTGCTGATGAAACGGCTGGTCCTCACCGGTTCGACCCTGCGTGCCCAGAATTTTTCCCAGAAGGCGATCATGGTGAAGGAAATCATGGAGCGGCTCTACGCCCATCTGGAAAACGGTGATATCGACCCCGTTGTCGACCGGGTATTTCCGCTGGAAGAAGCGGAGCAGGCGCAGGACTACATGGAAAGCGGGCAGCACATGGGCAAGATCATCCTGCAGATGTAGGCTTGCGACCAAGTCTGTTATCTTGCCTGACTATAAGCACTGACAATCCGCTCGGGCCCGCGATGCAAAAAAACTCCCTCCACCTGCTTGCCGCCGCTGCCATCACCATGCTGGCAACCGCCTGCGGTGGCGGCGGTGGTGGTGGTGGTAATGACGACTCTGCTCCCGTACCTCCGCCGGTGCCTCCGCCGGTTACCCCGCCACCCGAATCATTTCTCATCAGTGGCACGGTTACCGCATCGAGCAGCCAGACCGTGGACGGCGACACGAATGACCCTGGCGCTATTGCCCGCCCCAATGACACGGTGGCGACGGCCCAACCTGTAAGCAATCCCATAACTCTGGGCGGCTATGTGAACCAGCCCGGCTCTGGAGCGCCCGGGCGCTCGCAAATCCCGGGCGATACGGACGACTATTTCCGCGTGGAACTGCTGGCGGGCCAGAGCGTTACCATGCTGGTGGCAGACTTCCAGCAGGCCGATGCAGATCTGTACCTGTTCGATACCCAGGGGCGCATCCTGGACTTCTCGATAGAATCCGGGGAGGTGGAAACCCTGGTGATACCTCGAGATGGCACCTATGTTGTCAACGCCTTCGCCTACGAGGGCGCCACCAGTTACATTCTGGCCATCGGCAACCAGAATACAGTCTCCGGCCGGAGCCAGCCTCAATATGACATCGTACCCTGGGAATCGGTCATCAAGTACCGCGCCAGCGCTGAGCCCGACAACGACAGTGTAAAACCCGCGCATCATCGCCTGCGCCGTATGGGTATGGAACAGCGTGCGGGGGGTCGCGGCAGGGCCCGGCTGATGGGGATGCGACGGGGAAATCCCGGGGCTGATGAAACCCTTGAGCGCGCCGGAGAGGCGATGGACAAGCTGGGCCTTATCGAAGATCCCCGATTGCGGGCGCGCCTGGAAACACTGCTTGCCATCAAATCCCTCAGGGATGATCCACAAATTGAGTACGCCGAGCCCAATTACAGGATCAGGGCCATGGCAGCCCCGAATGACACAGGCTATCCCTTTCAGTGGCACTATCCCCTGATAGACCTGCCGGCGGCCTGGGATACCACCACGGGAAATCCACAGGTCATTGTGGCAGTGATTGACACCGGCATCCTCTCCCGGCATCCGGATCTGACCGGCCAGTCAGTCGATGGCTACGATTTTGTCAGCAGTGCGGACAGGGCACGCGACGGGGACGGCATAGATCCAAATCCCGAAGACCCTGGCGACGGCGACAGTACCGCCTCCAACAGTTTTCACGGCACCCATGTAAGCGGCACAGTGGCAGCCGCTGGCAACAACGGTATTGGCGTTGCCGGGGTTGCCTACAACGCGCGCATCATGCCCCTGCGAGCACTGGGTGCAGGCGGCGGCACCACTTACGACGTCGACCAGGCTGTTCGCTTCGCGGCAGGGCTCGCCAATGACTCGGGCACGCTGCCCGCCCGGGCTGCGGATATCATTAACCTGAGCCTCGGCGGGGCCCCGTTCAGCCAGTCGAGCCAGGCGCTGTATCGACAGGTGCGTGCCGCAGGCGTGGTAATGGTCGCCTCCGCCGGCAACGAGGCTTCCTCAAGGCCCTCTTATCCGGCGGCTTATGACGGCGTGATATCTGTGGCCGCGGTTGATGCCCAGCGCCAGCGCGCCAATTATTCCAACACGGGCAGCTCGATCGATTTGGCTGCGCCCGGCGGTGACAGCGGGGTAGACCTCAACGGCGATGGCTACCCGGACGGTGTGTTGAGCACCGACGGGGTCGGGACCGGCAGTAGTTTTGGATATACCTTCCTGAGCGGCACCTCCATGGCAGCGCCCCATGTGGCGGGAGTAATCGCGCTCATGAAAAGTGTGAACCCCGACCTGAGTCCGGCAGACATCGATGCCTTGATACTGCGCGGAGATATCAGTGACGACCTGGGCACCCCCGGAAGAGACGACTTGTACGGCCATGGGCTTGTAAATGCCCAACAAGCCGTACTGGCTGCCCTGGCAGCCAGCGGCAACACCCCGGCGGACAATCCGCGGTTGAGCGCATCTGCCGCGGCGCTAAACTTTTCGGGCAGCGTCGATGAGCTGGAGCTCGAATTGCGCAACGGCGGCAATGGCGAGCTGGCTTTGCTGGATGTGACAGCATCAGAATCCTGGCTGCAACTGAACCCACTGGACATTCGGGACGACGGCCTGGGGCTTTACCAGGTGGCAGTTGAGCGAGCGGGACTCGCCGTCGGGGTTTACTCCGCCGCAATAACCGCGCGCTCCTCGGTCAACACACTTACGATAGGCGTCATCATGTCTGTAGGTGACGGCAGCGTCGCCGATGTCGGTGTGGTGTACATTCTGCTGTATGAACAGGGGGTAGAGGAGCCTGTCGCACAGGCGGCTGCAAGCGCGAACAACGGTCGCTACGATTTTGCTTTCAGCAACGTGCCACGCGGGCAATACCAGGTGTTTGCGGGCAGCGACGCAGACAATGATCTGCTGATCTGCGATCCGGGTGAGGCCTGCGGCTCGTGGCTGACGGTTGATCAGCCCATCGTGATCGACCTGGAGTCAGATAGTGAGGGAATCGACTTCCCGGTCGATTACCTGATATCCATACCGGCCAGCGCGACGGTCGGACAGGCACCCCGGACCAATCAGGACCAGGTAAAACCTAAAATCCGAATTGCAACCCCCATGGACCTTTCCACGAAGGAGTAAAGTCATCCCACTACAAGAGTGGGATGCTTAAGAACCTTGGGTAAAACTACCCCGGGGTTGCGTGCGGCCTACTTTTTCTTTTTTGCTACCGCTTTTTTCCTGGTCGCAACCTTCTTTTTAGCGACGGCTTTTTTGACGGCCTTCTTCTTGGCTGCAACCTTCTTCTTGGCTACAGCTTTTTTCACCACGGCTTTCTTCTTGGCTGCAACCTTCTTCTTGGCTGCAACCTTCTTCTTGGCTACGGCTTTTTTCACCACGGCCTTCTTCTTGGCTGCAACCTTCTTCTTGGCTACGGCTTTTTTCACCACGGCCTTCTTCTTGGCTGCGACCTTCTTCTTGGCTACGGCTTTTTTCACAACAGCCTTTTTCTTGGCTGCAACTTTCTTTTTCACCACCGCCTTTTTAACAGCAGCCTTCTTTTTGGCTGCCGCTTTTTTCTTGGGTGCGGCTTTTTTCTTCTTTGCCTTACCCGCGGCTTTCTCTACCAGCTGTGCCGCCCGATTTGCTGCGCTCGCCTTACGTGCTTCCATGATTGCATCCCCTTTCACAGTGACATATTTTTCAGCAGCCTCGTAGGCAGCCTTGCTGATACCAGCAATCGCGTCCGCCAGCTCCTGAACTTGCTTTTTTAACGCTTCTACTTTTTGTTGATTGTCGGGTGTGGTCTTCGACTTCAGCGTAGCCCGTGCCTTTTTAAGACGGGTGCTGGCAGTGCCGTGTCTCTTGCGAGCCGTACGCAATTCACGTTTTGCCTTTGCATGCGACTTTTCAGATTCGGCTACCAGCTTTTTCCGCAATTGCTCAACTTTCTTGTTAGCTTGTTGAGCTATTTCGGTCGCCTGCGCCAGTTCCTTTTCCAACATTTTTATAATCACTCCATACTGGTTGTGGGTACCGCAAAGCTAGTGTATGCCTAAATAAAAAAAATGTAACGGTTATTTTCTGATCGATGCACGCAAATTTAACAAAAATTTTTCACAATTTTGTGCGGTAAATCCGCTCTTAGCGTCAACTTGAAGCTATCGACCGACTTGTGAAAGCGATCGTAGAATCGCCGTTCTTATCAACTTCGCTGCAACCTTTATTTTTTCAATAAGTTAGAAAAACACTATAAATATAGTGTTACAAAAGCTCTCATGCGGGCAATTGGATTGCGCTGTCACCGGGCTCAGGGAAACAATGCAGGGCTGAACAAGCCTGCGCGATAGAGTAATTCGAGTCCCTCTTGCGGCATTCGCAAGCTGGCTGATGCGTTTGTGAAAATTTTTGTGAAGACAATTATTTGCACGCGGAAAAATGGCGCAAGGAATGTTTTGGCGCGCAATACGAACTTTAGGGGTAACTCTGTTACAAGCCTCATTGCGCCTTACATGGGAATATCGAATGAATTCAGCCGTGCACCCGTGCACGTAATCCGCGCGGCCGGAACAGGGTTACAGCCTCCATGACCCTATCCTGCAGCCGATAAAAAAAGCCACCGCGAGGTGGCTTTGAATTCTCCGGATCAGACGGCGCGCATACGACTCAGTGTGTCACCTGCAGCATATACCGCGCTGCGGCCAGGCGGGTTTCCTCATCCAGATGCGACTGGGGAGGCATTTGCGGATAATCCGGACGCTTCTTCACCGGATTCGCCGCATACTCGGCAATGCCCTCGGGGTTATCCATATAAAGTGCCTGGATAATCTGCGTGGGTGGGCCAATCATGCGGGAGCCGTATGCGTGACAACCCGCGCAGATACCGTAAAACGCAAGCTTGCCCTTATCCATATCCTCCATTGATCGCGCCGGCACGGGCTCAGGCAGTGTATAACTGGCTATGTTGGCGGTGGTGGAGAAATCGCACTCTGTATATTTGCCAATACCGATAGTTCGGTAGCGCTCAGGATTCAGGATACAGCCGTCGTCCATGCCCACGGTATCAACGATATCCGGTCCGGTGGTCTCCAGCATGGCAGCCAACACCACGCGCACAGCAGGCGCCGGATCATTGCCATTATTCCGCATAATGTTGTTCAGAATCTTCGGGCGATTGGGGTTTGGTTCCGAGTCGGGGTCGTTGGCCGCATTACCCGCCAGCGAGAAATCGGTGAAGGTAATGCCCACTGAGTCGTTCCCGGTGATGATGTTGCCCTCAACCACCACGTCATCACATGCCATAACAAGCACCCCGGTGCCGGCAGGTATGTTGGAAACCAGCGAACCAGGGATAGCGAAGTTCTCGTGATTATTGTCCACTATGAAATTGTTGCGAATGAGTACATCACCACAACTCTTGATGGGGAGACCCGGAGTGATAAAGGCGAGAATGCCTCCGGTGTTGTTGTAAACGAAGTTGCTTTCAACCAGCGCGTGACGACTGTTTTCAATCTCTATACCGGCAACGCTGTCGAATACCTGGTTAAACACGACATCCACGTTATCTGACATGCCGATGTAAATACCCGCGTCCTCGATGCCGGAGACGATGTTATGGGAGACGATGCCATTCTTGCCCAGCTGGGGGAAAATACCGTAAACGCCCGTGTCGACAATGAAGTTGTTGCGAA
Source organism: Haliea sp. (assembly GCA_024642265.1). Classification (GTDB taxonomy): domain Bacteria; phylum Pseudomonadota; class Gammaproteobacteria; order Pseudomonadales; family Halieaceae; genus JARRPM01. Next base: position 15,094 of record JAHEBL010000048.1, read on the forward strand.
TAACAAAATTGTTACCAGCCTGCCCCATCACCCCGTTGCCCTTGTAGTGGGTGATATAGAGATTCTCTACGGTAACGCCGTTACCGGAGTAGAGAACGGCATCGTTGCGCAGACCCTCGCCCTCCAGCACCGGGTATTTTCCCTGCTCGATAACCCCGGAAAGGGTAATGTTGTCCTTATCTATATAGACAGTTTCCTTATAGGTGCCGGGCATCACCTTGATCACGGCACCCGGACTGGCGGCCACCACCGCATCCTGAATGGACTCGCCATCCTTGACCACAATCAGCTCACCACTGGTCGGAGTGACCAGGCTGCGTACTGTAGCCGCAGATGATTGGGCAACTTCCTCGGCACCTGTAGATGTGAATGCCGCCTTGGGTTGGCTGTCCACCTTGATGACCGTTGCCGGCTTCTGGCCGGACTGGCCGACGTAGTAGCCGCCGGCCAGCAACACTGCAGCGCCTATTACCAAAGCTATCTTATTCATTTTTTCGGTGCTCCATCTCGATGGGTAAGGCCCTCCCGGGCGATCGTATTGTGAACCGGCCGCATGCCCGAGGGCAACTGAAGCGGCTCGCTTGGCTTGAAGCTTTCGTCAGTGAGTGTCTGGAGGAAGTCTACCAGTCGATCCAGCTCGTCATCGCTCAGGTCAGGCTCCCAGATATGCCAATGTATCTTGAGATCCTCTCCCTCTGGCACGGCGTGACCACGTCCCGCGGTATAGAACTCCGCGGCCTCGCGCAGGGTCGCAAATCGGCCCGAGTGCATATAGGGCGCCGTGAGCGCAATATTGCGCAGCGATGGGACTTTAAAGCCGCCACGCAGGGTCGGCTCCGCCAATGGCAGTTCTGCTCCCGGGTCGAAAGCCATGTCCTCGGGCTCCGGTGTGCCAATAACCGCCACCTGCTGATTGGTGAACAGTGGCGGGGTATGGCATTCCGCACACCTGGCTACAAAGGAACGGAAGATATTCATCCCCTCCTTTTCAGGTTCGGTCAGGGCATCCGCATAACCGTGGGCATATTGGTCGTAGCGGCTGTTCAGGGAAATCAGTGACAGTTCAAAAGCGGCGATAGCAGCATAAATCTGGTCCAGGCGAATCGGCGCGTCAGCCGTCTCGAAATCGCGAGGCCATGCCTGCCGGAACAGTTCCCGGTAGAGGGGAATGGCATTCAGTGTATCGAGCAGTTGCCCCGGGCTGGTGGCCATCTCATTTTCATCGTAGAGCGGACCCTGCATCTGCTCTTCAAGTGTGCTGGCGCGGGCATCCCAGAAAAAACGCTGCAGGAAAGCCATGTTCCAAAGGCTGGGCGCAGAACGCGACATGGCACGGCCACCGACACCCAGACTCCTGCCGCGGCCATCGGCAAAGCCGAGGTCGGGGTTATGGCAGCTGGCACAGGAAACGGTGCCATCGCCGGATAAAACGGGATCAAAAAACAGGTACCTGCCCAGGTCTATCTGCTGCGGCGTAAAGCCGTCACGGTAGGCGGGCAAGCCCGTTTTGAGTCCACCCACGCCGGCGTCCTGCAGCGAGTTATACATCTGGTAAAGGCTGCGCAGCTTGCAGCTGTCCCCGGAAAGCTCGAAACCGGGGGGGCAATTTTCATTGAGCACAAGCTCGGCGGCCGCTAACGACGCAGGCAGCCCGACGGCAAGCACGAGAAGGCCCAGGAACCGCCCAAGGGCAGTCGCTATCAAATGCACCGGATATTACTCTTGCAAGCTGCGGATGTGGGCAGCCACCGCCGCCACCGCAGCATCGTCTGGCAGCACACCCGCCATGACCCGCATCTGCTTGCCGGTACGATCGCTTGCATGGCTGCCCCGGGAGCCGGCGCGAAATGACTGCAACTGGGCAACGATATACCAGTCATCCGCCCCCGCCAGGCGCGGCGAGTTCAGTGCCGGGTTACCCTCTGCGGCCGGCCCGTGACAGGCGGCACAATACTGCCTGTAGTAACTTGCGCCCTGCTCGGCATCGGCCTCGATACTCACCGGCGAAACTCCCCCCTCGAGGGTGGCTATATAGGCGGCAGTGTCGTACATGGCCTGCTCATCAGCCAGTGTTGCGGCCATGGCAGCCATCTGCCGGGCACTGTCCGAGGCGTCGCTGCCGCCACGGGCACCGGCCTTGAATTTTTGCAGTTGGGCGACGACATACACCGGGCTCAGGTGGGTGAGGCGGGGCGCATTGAGACTGCGATTGCCCTCTCCCTGAACGCCATGACAGGCCGCACAGGGTGCATACAGGGCTCGCCCACGTTCCGGGTCGTCTTCCGCCCGGATTTCAATTGTCACCAGGGCCAGCGCCAGTGGCACGAGTTTCCAGATCATTCGCATGACAGTTCCTTGAGCAGGGCAGCGCAAACACGGCCCTTTACCGAATAGGGATCGAAACAAGTATAGTAATCCCCAAGATTAAACCTAGCTGAAAGCCGCTGCCTGCAAAATTCACCATTTGCCTGGTCCAGGACGGGAAATTCCACAGGCATTCGGCTAGAATCACCTTACTGATCCCGCTTCGCGGGCTACAATGTCGCTCTTGATCAATCTCTACGGAGTACACCGGATGGAATACAACCCTGAAATTCACAGTATCGAGTGTCCAAAGTGCGGACACGGCATGACCGAGATCACCTACGGGGGCGATGTCGTTATTGATCGCTGTACCAATTGTCAGGGCCTGTGGTTTGACACCGGTGAGGCCGAGTTGCTCAAGGGAAAGTGGATGGGCGACGCGCTCGATCTCGGCGATGCCAAAAAGGGCAAGGAGTGGGATGATGTCGAGGACATCGGCTGCCCGCGCTGCGGCAAGGATATGGTCAAAACCTCTGACCCGGACCAGGTGCATGTATGGTATGAGACCTGCCCTGAGCACGGCATGTTCATGGACGCGGGTGAGTTCACCGATTACAAGCATGAAACCCTCGCGGACTGGTTCCGCAGCCTGATACGGGGCGAGCGCAGATAAGTCCCGCACCCGGTGAGCAGATCCACTGATGATCTTCGCATTGGCAATGCCAGGCCGCTGATCACCCCCTGGGTGCTGGCGGAAGAACTGCCGCTGCCCGACCCGCTCGCCGGTGATATTGCCAGTGCCCGCCGCACGATAGAGGCCATTCTCTCCAACAGGGATCCCAGGGTACTGGCTATTGTCGGGCCCTGCTCCGTGCACGACCCGGAATCCCTGCTGGATTTCGCCCGCCAGTTCCAGGTCCTGTGTGAACCGCTGCGGGACGCTATTTTCCCCGTATTGCGTGTTTACTTCGAAAAGCCCCGAACGGTGGTGGGCTGGAAGGGCCTGATCAACGACCCGGACCTGGACGGCAGCTTTCATATCAACCGCGGCCTGCACCTTGCGCGCAGGGTACTGCTGGATGTGAACAAGCTCGGGCTGCCAACTGCAAGCGAATTCCTGGATACCACCTTCGGCCAGTATTATGCCGATCTCGTCAGCTTCGGCGCCATTGGTGCGCGCACTGTCGAAAGCCAGATACACCGGGAACTGGCCTCCGGCCTCTCCATGCCTGTGGGTTTCAAGAACGGCACCAACGGGGTGATCGAGGTGGCCATCGACGCCATCCTGTCAGCACAGCATAGCCACTGGTTCCCGTCGCTCACCAAGGAGGGGACACCGGCTATCCTGCAGTCCACCGGCAATCCGCATGGTTACCTGATACTGCGGGGGGGCTCAAGCACCGGGCCCAACTACGACGCCCGGCACATCGCGGATGCCGCAGTTGCGCTGGTCGCGAGAGAACTGCCGGCTTCGGTCATCGTGGACTGCAGTCACGGCAACAGCGAGAAGGACTACCGCCGCCAGGCCGAAGTCATGTCCAGTCTCTGCGAGCAAATCGAGCAGGGACAGGAAGCGATCCGCGGCATCATGCTGGAAAGTCACCTCGTGGAAGGCAAACAGGAGGTCAGGGCCGGACAGGCTCTGACCTATGGCCAGAGCATCACCGACGCCTGCCTGTCGCTGGCAGACACCGGGGTACTGCTCGAACTGCTGGCCTCGTCAGTACGGAAGGCAGGCCGCATTTCTTAGGGCACCTCTGATTAATTCGGTGATACCTCAGGTCGAAGGTGGCGATTCTTGTCTACCAGGTGTAGCCGACCCGGAATCGGTAGGTCTGATCCAGTTCGTCCACATCCTCCTGCGCGCCGGAATCATAATCCAGTACCACTTCGGCGGCGGCTTCCAGGCTCCACAACAGGGGAAAAGCCAGGCCGAATGTGGTGTTCAGAATATAATCGGAGGTGTCCTCCAGGCTGAGGATTCCCCGGTGGTCGAAATACAGTCGCGAGTCGCCGCCCAGATAGTTGCTGGAAGCGTTCAAGGCCCAGTTCGCTGCCGCGTAATCGTCATCCTCGGCGACAATGAAGTCCTCATTCACGTAAGAGGTACCCACCTCAGCCGACAGGGTTAAGATCGGTGCTTCATAAAACTGGCGACCGATAAAGGGGCCGACCAGGTAGCGCAGGTCCAGGTCAGTAAACTTGTCATGTTCAGCCGAAAGCTGGAAACCGCCGTAGACCGGGCCGTCGAAGAAGTAGTCGTATTTGCCCTTGGCATACCACTTGTCCACGTTGGTCTCATTATTGGTCTTGTCTTTTTCTCCTTCATAGCGGACCGTGTAGCGATCCTGCTTGCTGCGCCAGATGCTTTCCAGCCGGTAATCAAGCTCATCGGTGTCGGTGTTACCCCGCTCCATCGACATGGCCAGGCTGGCCACTCCACTCCATTTATAACCCTGGCCCAGCTCCCAGGGCTCGGGGTTGACCAGCAGCAACTCGCTCAGGGCCAGGGTCTCCTCGGGGCTGGTGGCAGTATCTATCACCAGCATTTCATCCTCTATGCGCAATGGCTGCTCGGGCACCACGGTCTCGTTCGCCAGCTGGATGAGCACCGGGCTATCGGTTTGCAGTGAAGCAATCTTGTCCAGCTCTATGTTGAGGGTGCCGGCGAAGTCGGTATCGATCGTGACGATGCCATCACGGGACCCGGTCACAGTTCCAAGAATTTTCGAGCCGCTCTTCAGCAGGATTTCATCCCGGTATTGCTGGGCATCCTCGGCCTGCACCGGAAAAGACGCTGCCAGTAACGCAGAGAAACCGAGACAGACGCCCGGCAGGTATTTGCTAACGGCCATATTTTTCACCTGTTCAGGCGCCATATAGGCTGCCCCTATGAATTTGGGGCGCCATGATAGCGGAATCCACAGTGGCGACAAGTCCTGCCGGGTGGCAGCCCGCCGGCTTGTTCCATAACCGGTTGCCGGTCTTTCCGCAGAAATAGTTAAACACCCCAAGTTCTGTCCCGGCAGCGGGACTGTTAGACTTGGCCACCTGACCGGCAGAGGATTAACTTGTGAAAGAAAACGATTACGACCTGTTTGTGATAGGCGCGGGCTCCGGCGGCGTTCGTGCGGCGCGCATGGCCGCGGGTTTTGGCGCCAGGGTGGCAGTGGCCGAGGACCGCTACATGGGCGGAACCTGCGTTAACGTTGGTTGCGTGCCGAAAAAGCTCTATGTGTACGCGTCAGAATTCTCGAAGTCCTTCAGCGATGCCCGCAATTACGGCTGGGACAGCAGCAAGCCCGCCTTCGACTGGGTAACGCTGAGGGAGAACAAGAAAGCGGAAATTTCCCGACTCAACGGCATCTACGAGAGACTGCTGGATGGTGTGAAGGTCGACGTGATCAATGGCCGCGGCAGGATCGTCGATGCCCATACGGTTGCGGTAGGTGAGCGCGAGTTTACCGCCGACACAATACTGATAGCGACCGGTGGCTGGCCGCACATCCCGCAGTTTCCCGGCAGTGAACACGCAATCACCTCGAATGAGGTGTTCGACCTTGAGCAATTTCCCGAGCGACTGGTTATTGTCGGTGGCGGCTATATCGCAGTGGAGTTCGCCGGTATTTTCAACGGGCTGGGCTCGCGGGTCACCCAGTTATACAGGGGGCCGCTGTTCCTGCGTGGGTTTGACCCCGACATCCGCGCCCACGCGGCCCGCGAAATAGCCAAGAGCGGTGTCGAATTGCGCTTCGAGGTCAATGTGGAATCGATCACACCCGGGCCCGGTGGCCTGGAACTCAGGCTGACCGACGGCAGCACCATTGAAGCGGACACGGTACTGTACGCCACGGGGCGCAAGGCCAACCTCGAGGGCCTGGGACTGGAAAACGTGGGGGTCGAGATCGGTGAATTCGGTACCCTGGTTGTCGATGAGCATTACCGCACCGGGGAGCCCAGCATATTTGCCCTGGGCGACGTCACCGGGGGTATGGAGCTGACCCCGGTGGCACTGGCCGAGGGTATGGCGTTCGCCAGGCGCCAGTTTGGCGGAACGGAAAACACCGTGGATTACGACTTCATTCCCACGGCGGTGTTCTGCCAGCCCAATATCGGCACCGTTGGTTTTACAGAGGAGGAGGCCCGCGCCAGATTCGGGCACATCCGGCTGTTCAAATCCACCTTCAAACCCATGAAGCACACCATCAGCGGTCGGGACGAGCAGACTTTTATGAAGCTCATCGTCGACAAGGCCAGTGACCGGGTTGTCGGGGTGCACATGATGGGCCCGGATGCCGGCGAAATCATGCAGGGCATCGCCATCGCACTCAGGGCAGGTGCGACCAAGGCACTGTTCGACAGCACTATCGGCATCCACCCCACGGCGGCCGAGGAATTCGTCACCATGCGCGAGGCCTGGACCGAGGACTGATGGCGGATTTCGAATTGTGGCAGGCCGCCCTGCTTACCGCGGTGGGCATCGTGGCCGGCTTTCTCAATGTCATGGCCGGCGGCGGTTCACTGCTCACAGTGCCGGTTATGGTATTCCTGGGCTTACCGGGGCCGGTGGCAAACGGCACCAACCGTATCGCCATACTCGCCCAGAACCTCAGCGCCATAACCGCTTTCTTTCGCCGCGGCTTCAGTGATTTCAGGCTCAGCCTCAGCCTCGCCGCCTGCGCTGTGCCAGGCGCTGCGGCAGGGGCATTGCTCGGCAGCAAGCTCGATGGTGAACTTTTCAACCAGGTTCTGGCCCTGGTAATGATCGGCGTGATGCTGGTAATGCATTTCGACAAGGGCTCTGCCCAGAGACCGGCCAACTACCAGCCTGACCGGCAACAACTGATCCGCGGCCACCTGTTGATGGTGGGGGCGGGGTTCTGGGGCGGCTTCATCCAGATCGGGGTCGGCTTCATCCTTATGCCAATTCTAAACCGGGCCATGGGACTGGACCTGGTTCGCACCAATATGCACAAGGTGTTCATCGTTGCGGTCTACAGCGTGGTTGCTCTGGCGGTATTTGCAAGCAGGGTTGAACTTATTTGGCTCGTCGGGCTGGCACTGGCCCTGGGTAACGCCATCGGGGGCTATCTTGGCGCGCATTTTTCCGTATCGCGAGGTGAGAAACTGATCCGCGTGATACTGAACATTGTACTCATCGCCTTCATAATTAAGTTATTATTCGCATCCTGATCCGGCCAGGCCGCGTGTAACAGGCAGCCCGGGAGAATCCATTGAAGCGACCATGCCACAACCGGCATTCCTGGCTGTATGATTGAAGTACACTCCCTGACCCGCCGCTATGGCAAAACGACCGCCGTGGACGGGGTGTCTTTCAGTATTGGCAATAACGAGATCGTTGGTTTGTTAGGCCACAACGGGGCCGGCAAAACGACCATCATGCGGATGCTCAGCGGCTACCTTGAACCCTCCGGCGGCACCATCCATATCGACGGCATCGCGCTGGCTGACAACAGGCTGGTCATCCAGAGAGAACTCGGTTACCTGCCCGAGAGTCTGCCCGTCTACCAGGATATGATGGTGGCGGACTACCTGCACTACGCGGCTACGCTCAAGGGTGTTGAACCTCAGCAGAGATACCAGGCTGTGCGCCAGGCAATCCTTGCAACAGATCTTGGCAAGCGTGCACTCGACCCGGTGGCGACACTGTCGCGCGGCCTCAAACAGCGGGTCGGCGTCGCCCAGGCGATACTTGGCAAGCCGCGCCTGCTGATCCTCGACGAACCCACCAACGGGCTGGACCCGCAGCAGACCGAACACATGCGTCGGCTTATCCAGCGCCTGGCGCGGCAGGCTACGGTTATTTTGTCGACCCACATAATGCAGGAAGTAGATGCCATCTGCGACCGGGTCCTGGTGCTGCGCCACGGCAAGCTGGCGCTCGACAGCCGACTGGACTCGCTGCGCAGAAGCAGGACCATGCTGCTGCGTACCGATAATACGATCGATTCACTTGCCGGTTATTTACGCAGGATGCCCCAGGTAGAGAAACTGCAGCAACACGCAGACGGGGACGACAGGTCGCTATACACCCTGACCCTGCACCAAAACGCCGACATGGATACCGCGGCCAATAACCTGGCCCGCTGCGTGATCGAATCCGGGGCCAGGCTGTACCAGTTGAAGCCCGTGATAAGGGGACTCGAAGCCGTATTTCACGAGGTGAATAGCGATGGCCCGTGACCGTGTCGCACACAGGGTCGCGCAGAAGGAGGTCCTGCTGTTTTTCGCCTCTCCCGTGGCGTGGCTGTTCCTCGCATCATTCACGGCGGTCACCTTCTTCATTTTCTTCTGGCTTGAATCATTCTTCGCCCGCAATATTGCTGATATCCGGCCCCTGTTCGAATGGATGCCGGTGCTGCTCATATTCCTCAGCGGCGCGCTTACCATGCGTATGTGGAGCGAGGAGCGCCGCACCGGCACGATAGAACATATACTCACCCAACCCGTGAGCCTCTGGCACTTTGTGCTGGGGAAGTTTCGCGCCTGTTTCTCACTGCTGCTGATTGCACTGGTTGCGACACTGCCGCTGCCAGTGACGGTGGCCCTGCTGGGTGACCTGGATTGGGGGCCGGTAGCTGCAGGCTATATGGCGACCTGCCTGCTGGGTGCCACTTACCTCAGCGCCGGGCTGTTCATTTCCTCCCTCACTGACAACCCTATCGTCAGCCTGATCGGCAGCGTCGCGCTGTGCGGCCTGCTATACATGGCGGGCAGCCCAACCTTCACTGATTTTGTTGATACCGGTGCCGGTGAGACCCTGCGACTGATCGGCACCGGGGCCCGCTTTGAAAGTATTACCCGTGGAGTACTGGACCTGCGCGACCTGTGCTATTACCTGAGCCTTACCGCCGCTTTTCTCACGCTGAACGTTTATTCCCTGGAAAAGCTGCGCTGGTCCGGCGTATTCGCGACAACGCGACAGAAATACTGGCAGGCCGCCACCGCGCTGATACTGCTCAACCTGTTACTCGCCAACGTCTGGCTCCATCGCATGGACAGCCTGCGGCTGGACCTGACCCAGGGCAGGCTCTATTCAATTTCGGAGTCTACCCACAAATTTCTTGAACAGTTGCAGGAACCGCTGCTGATTCGCGGCTATTTCAGCGCCAAAACCCACCCACTGCTGGCCCCGCTGGTACCGCAACTGCAGGACCTGATGCGCGAATATGCCATTGCCGGCAAGGGCAAGGTCCGTGTCGAATTCATCGACCCGGCACAGAATCCGGAGCAGGAGCAGGAAGCAAATGAACGCTTCGGCATCAGGGCGACACCATTCCAGGTAGCCGACCGCTACCAGGCAGCCCTGGTGAATTCGTATTTCAATATACTCGTGCAGTACGGCAGTGAACACCAGACCCTGGGATTCAGCGACCTTATCGAGGTGCGCACGACAGCCAACGCCGCTGCGGACGTCATGTTGCGCAACCCCGAGTACGACATCACCAGGGCGATCAAGAATGTCCTGTACAACTACCAGATGGGCGGCAGCCTGTTCGAGCGAATCGATGAGCCTGTGGAGTTCATTGCCTATGTATCCGGCGACCAACTGTTGCCGGAGATGTTGCTGGCCTACAAGAATTCGATAAAGGAACAACTGGACGGCATCACGCCACGGTCGGGTGGCAAATTCAGTGTGCGCTTCATCGAGCCTGAGTCCCGCGGTGGCCAGGTGGCAAGTCAAATTACCGAGGAATGGGGTTTCCGCCCGATGGTGACCGGCCTGGACCAGGAACGGCCGTTCTTCTTTTACCTGACGCTTGCCGATTCGCACCAGGTGGTACAGCTACCGACCGACGACTTTGACCCGGCCAACTTTCGCACCGTACTGGATGCCGGCCTGAAGCGATTCGCCAGCGGATTTACCCGCACGGTTGCACTGTCAGTACCAGAGGTGAACGAGCAGATGGCCCGTTTCAACATCGGCGCACCGACCTTCCGCAGCCTGGAGGAAGCAATCTCACGGGATTACAGCATCAGGCTGGAAGATCTCGCTGACGGCGCGGTTGCACCGGACGCAGATATACTTGCGGTGGTGGCGCCCCATCGCCTGGACGAACATGCAGTCTTTGCGATTGACCAGTTCCTGATGCGCGGGGGCACAGTGATTATCGCCACGTCGCCCTACACCTCCGAACTCACCGACGGCGAGCTGCAACTGCAGGACTGGGACAGCGGCCTCACGGACTGGCTGCAGTTCCAGGGCCTCACCATAGGGGAATCCCTGGTGCTGGATGAACAGAACGCGGCCTTTCCCGCGCCCGTTATCCGTGAATCAGGTGGCTATGAGTTCCGCGATGTGAAAATGCTGGACTACCCCTACTTCATCGACATCAGGGCTGGGGGCCTGGCAAGCAGGCACCCTGTTACCGAGAACCTGCCCCAGTTAACCATGGCCTGGGCCTCTCCCGTCAGCGTGCAACGCAAAGACGGACTGCAACTCACCACGCTGCTGCGCAGCTCGCCAAGATCCTGGCTCAGTACCAGTATGCAAATAATGCCGGGCGCCGATGAAAAAATCCAAGGCCCGCAACAGCTCCGGCCGCAGGGCGAGTCTCGCGACCAGTCGCAACAATACAGCCAGCACACGCTGGGCGTCATGTTACAGGGTCGTTTCGAATCCTATTTCAGCGGCCGACCGCACCCTGACAACGACAGCCCGGCACAGCAGAGCCCTGGCCCGGCGGGGCTGCTGGAGCGGTCACCGGAGGCCGCGCGCATAGTACTTTACAGCTCCAACGACTTCATGGATGACCAGATACTGAGGGCACAGGTGATGGCAAGCGGAACCCAGTATCTCGGGCCGGTTGAACTGTTGCTCAATACTATTGACTGGGCGCTGCAGGACGAGCAATTGCTGAAAATACGGTCGCGCGCCCATTTCAACCGCACGCTGCCTCCTATGGAGCAGCGCGGCCAGGCAATCATCGAATACCTGAATTATGGCCTGGCGATCCTCTGGCTCGGCCTGCTCGCACTGCTGTACTGGCTGCGCAAGCTGCTGCGCAAACGGCGCTATGCGGCGAGACTGTCTCTGTGAAGCGCGCCCTTGCCAGCCTGCTACTGGTTCTGCTGATCCAGTGCGCCCTGATTGTGACGGTCTACTGGTCCGGGGCCCAGCAGCGCGAAAGCGCGTTGGAAGCGATGGCGCCCTTCGACCTGGACCGGGTCAACGAGCTGTATGTCGGCGACGAGTTCGACAATGAGACCGCGCTGCGAAAAGTCGGCGAGCGCTGGTTCCTGCCTGAACTGGAGGGTTTGCCGGCGGATACGGCAATGGTCGAGAGACTGCTGGAGGCTATCACAGAAAGCGCCGGGAGCTGGCCTGTAGCCGATTCGGTAGCCGCGCGCCAGCGCTTCAGGGTCGCCAGCTATCACTACCGGCGACGGATAAGCCTGTTCGGGGGTAACGAAGAACTGGGTACATTCCTGCTGGGAACATCGCCGGGATTCGGCAAGATCTACGCGCGCAATGAGTCACAGATAAACATTTACAGTATCCCGTTCAACGCGCATGACGCGCCCGGGGTGAGCGGCGCGTGGCTGGATCGCAAGCTGCTGCAAACCCGCACTCCCCTTGGTATCAACGCCGACGCCTACAGTCTCAGGCTCGAGGGAGATCG
>JAHEBL010000157.1 GCA_024642265.1 Haliea sp.
CTGCTGCCGCCAAACCACCATGCACCGAGTGGCAGCATGACCAGCGACATGAAAGCGTGGGTCGAGAGTACGCGCCACCCGGCGCACCAACGCCGTTGCCAGCCGGCCAGCCACAGCAGCGCTGCGACGGCGGCAAAGGATAGCCAGAAGCCACTGCCCAGCGCCGCAAAGGGGTTGAGGGCCAGCACCACCACCGCGGCCACCAGCAGGTTGTTGCCGGGAGTACTGTGGCGGCATGCCAGGCTCGCCACAATGAAGCTGGCCAACATGCACAGCGCCCGTTGTGTGGCGACCGAAAAGCCAGCCAGTGCGGTGTAGGCACAGCAGGCGCACAGCGCCAGTGCCGCGGGCAAGCCCGGTAGAGACCAGCCCGCCAGCAAGCACAGCCGCTGGGTTGTGCCGCCCAGCAGATAGGCTGCACCGGCCACCAGGCCCACGTGCAGGCCGGAGATCACCAGCAGGTGGTTGATGCCAAACTGCTGTAACAGTGTCCACAGGGAAGCATCGATACCGCTCTTGTCCGCCACGGTAATCGCCCGCAGCACTGCACCAGTCTCAGGCGGCACCGGTAAGGATGCGATGCGCTCACTGATCTGCTGTCGCAGACGGTCGGGCAGACTGGCCAGTCCGGTCGTGCTGCTCTGCCTGATGACAAGTCCGGCCGCGCCGCCGCCCCTGACGCTGCCCACCGCATCTATGCCGGTCTGGGCATACCAGGCCTGCAGGTTGAACGAGCCGGGGTTGGCCAGGCCCCAGGGCCTGGCCAGTTTTACGGGGAAGGTCCAGCGCTCGCCGGGGATCATTTTAGCTGGGCCGTAATAGGACAGCAGCACCCGGTCCGGACCGGCGCAGTGTTGAGGTTCCAGCGTGGCCACAGCGATCTCAAAGCGCTGCCGGCTGCGACCGTCCGGGAACAGACTGGTGCGCGGCAGCGATGCGACCTCACCCGAGATGATCAGCGGCTGGCCCACACAGGCATCGGGTAAGCGCCGTGCCAGCAGCAGTTGTCCGTGTACCAGGGCCAGGGCACAACCCAGCGCGAGGCCAGAGCACAGGCCAAATGCCCTGCCCTTCCCGAGAAGCAGCAAAAGCAAGCCGCATGCGGCCAGCAGCAGAGGTGCCTGCTGGTATGGCAGGCGCGGTAATAGCAATACCGGCAGTATTCCCAGTAGCAGCCCGATCATCCATGATCTCATCGCGGCGACCTCAAACCTGTCCGATAGTCTCTCGAGCAGGCCCCCATCTGTGAGCTGTGCCCTAGAGTAGCCGGGACTTTATAGGCATAATGAAGACGGCCGACGCACAAACGACGCTTCTGAAAAAGGCCGGACTCTCACGGCTCTGCCAGTGAACCACAACTTGCCAGGGAACCACACAGCAGATCCGATCACCCACACCATGCCGAAAAAAACACTCAAATCGCTTATGCCCAGTGCGGCCCGGGTACGGGAGATCAAGTCACTGCATATCCTGGGTGACTGGATTTATGAGACCAACCTCTGGCACCTGAACCGCTATTCCGCCTCGATGGCTTTTTTTGTGGGTCTGTTCATCGCCTTCATACCCATTCCGGGACAAATGCCCGTAGCCGCCCTGCTCGCGCTGCTGTTGCGCTGCAACCTGCCGATTTCTGTATGCCTGGTCTGGATCACCAACCCGCTCACCATGCCGGCCATATTCTTCCTGGCCTACCAGGTCGGGGCGCTTATCATCAACGTGCCCGTGACCCCAATTGCTTTTGAGCTCAGCTTTGCGTGGCTGTCCAGCCAACTGGCCAATATCTGGCAGCCCTTCCTGCTGGGCTGCCTGATCTGTGGTCTGTTTTTTGGATGCCTGGGCTATTTTTTGATCAGTATGCTGTGGCGCTGGCGGGTTTCGGTGCACTGGCGTGAACGCAAGCGCAAGCGCGCCAGCAAGCTGCAAAGCTGATCTGCCAGTGCCTAGCTGCGGTCCTGGTTGAGGATCAAGGCCGGCGCCAGTCGCGAGGCGCGCAGGGCGGGATAAATAGCCGCCACCACACACATGGCGAAAGCCACAGCGCCCACCACCAGAATATCCCTCCATAACAGGTCCACCGGCAGGAAGGATACCGGGTATACGTCGGTGTTGAGGAAATTCATATCCAGCAGGCGTTCCAGTGCGCTCACCAGGTCCGGCACCACCAGGCTGCCAAGCGCGCCCAGCATGGCTCCCAGGGCTACGCCGACCAGGCCGATCATGGCGCCCTGCAGTACAAAAATAATCGCTATATCGCGCGGTGCTGCTCCCAGGGTGCGCAGGATCGCTATATTGCCCTGCTTGTCGAAGACCACCAGCACCAGTGACGACACCACATTGAACGCCGCGACGGCAATAATCGAAAACAACAGGATTGTTATCAGGTCGCGCGACAACTGGATGGCCGAGTACAAATTGCCGTGGGTCATCATCCAGTTGGTAGCGTAGTACCCGGTGGGCATATTGTTCATCAGCTCCCAGCCGACGCGCGTTACCGAGAACAGGTCCCGGGTGGCGATGCGCAGGCCGCTGACCGCGGTGCCCAGACCGGCGAGTTCCGAGGCGAGGCCAAGCGGCACGATTGCCGCCGCCTGGTCGAGTTCGGTGCCGGTTTCCAGCAGTGCCACCAGTTGCAAGGACTCGAAACGGGTGGCACGGGCGCCCGCCGCGGGGTCGGCGCCGGGAACGATCAGCGTCAGTTCATCTCCCGGGCTGACCCCGAGGCGCTCAGCGATGCCGACACCCAGCACCAGGCTATTGGAATGTTGCCGGAAGGCCGCGACCTCGTCGCCAGACAGGCTTGCCAGCAGGCGGCTCACTGCGGCGGCATCACCGCCGTCAATGCCTACGCCCATGGCAGTCTCTATGTTGTCGCCCCGCATGAACAGTGCGTCAAACTCGGTAAAGGGCGTGACTTCGATAACATCGGGATGGCGCGCGACCACCGCCGCCTGCTCCCGCCAGTCCTCGATGGGGATGGCACTTTGCAGCGTGATATGCGGGACCATCCCCAGGATGCGCTCACGCATTTCCTTGTCGAAACCATTCATCACCGACAACACGATGATGAGCAGGCTGATAGCCAGTACAAGGCCCAGCATCGACAGGGTCGACAGGAACGTCGACAGGTGACCACCACCGAAAGCGAAGGTGTAGCGTACGGCTATGCGCAGGCGCTCTGAAAAGCTCATGGCTTCGCCCGGAGCCCACCGTCCCGCAGTTCCAGGGTGCGGTTCATCCGGTTCGCGATTGCCGGATCGTGTGTTACCACCACAAAGGCCGCGCTTTCCTGGCCGAGTTCATCGATCAGCGCCAGTACCTGCGCTGCCGAGTGCGGGTCCAGGTTGCCGGTGGGCTCGTCCATCAGCACGACGTCCGGGCTGCCTACCAGCGCCCTGGCGATCGCTACCCGCTGGCGCTCTCCCCCGGACAGCTGGCCGGGGCGGTGATCGAGGCGGTGAGACATGCCCACCCGGTCGAGGATTTCTGCGGCCCTGCGCCATGCCTCGGCCCGTGGCAGCCCCGCAATCAGTAACGGCATCCCGACATTCTCGCGGGCATCGAATTCCGGCAGCAGGTGATGAAACTGGTAGACAAAGCCCAGGCGTCGGTTGCGCAGCTGGCACAGTTCCTTCTCGCGCAGTGTCGCCAGGTCCCGGCCGGCCATCAGTACCCTGCCGGAGGTGGGATTATCCAGTCCTCCCAGCAGGTTCAGCAGGGTGGATTTACCGGAGCCGGAGGCACCAATTACGGCAATCTTCTCCCCGGCTGCGAGGCTGAGTTCGACATTGTCCAGCACGGTGACCGTTCTGCCCCCGTCCTCATAGACCCGGCCCAGTGCCTCGCAACGCAGTACGGGCTTACTCATAGCGCAACACCTCGGCGGGGGCGATGCGCGTGGCGCGCCAAGCGGGATAGAGGGTGGCAAGCAGGCTGAGCAGTAGCGAGGCCAGGACCACGGCTGCCACATCCGCCCATTGCAGGTCGGAGGGCAGCTCGCTGATGAAGTAAACACTTGGATCGAACAATTTGACTCCGAAAGTAGTTTCTATGAAGGCGGTCACCCGCGATATATTCAGGCCAAGGGCTGTTCCGAGCAGTGCCCCGATGGAGATACCCACGGCGGCCAGGCCGAGACCGTGAGCCACGAAAATAAGCATGATACCGCCGGCGCGGGCCCCCATGGTGCGCAATACCGCGATATCCCGGCGTTTCTCCGCCACGGACATCACCAGGGTGGAGATGATATTGAACGCCGCCACAGCCACCACACTGAGCAGCAGCAGGCTAACCATCACTTTCTCCATTTTCACGGCCCGAAACAGGGACCCCTGGCTCTGGCTCCAGTCACTGACCTCGTACCCTGTCGGCAGCGACCCGGCCAGGGCCGCCATAATAGCAGGCGCCTTGAACAGCTCGGTTGTCCTCACCTGCATTCCGTCAACGCGGTCTCGCGGCCCGAGCAATTTTTGTCCGCTAGCCAGCGACACATAGGCCTGGTAGGCGTCCGGCTGCGCGCCCACCTCGAACAGCCCCGTAACCAGCAACCGTTTGCTGCGTGGAAAGACACCCATGGGCGTGACCGTCAGCCGGGGTACCGTCACATCGACGTGATCGCCCGGTTGTACCCGCAGGATCCGGGCAAGGGACGCGCCCAGAACCACGTTAAAGCCGCTCCCGTCTAGGGTGTCCAGTGAACCAGACACCATGGCGCCCGGTATTTCCGAGACCGTGGCCTCAGTTGCCGGGTCGATTGCCGTCAGTACTGCACCGCGCAGGTTGGTCGGGCTCGCCAGCAGCACCTTGTCGCTGATGTAGGGTGACACTGCCACAACGCCCGGTGACTGCAGCAGTGTTGCGCCCAGTTCATTCCAATTGGCAATACCGCCGTCGCGATTGGCGACAGAGCCATGGGGCACCAGGGACAGGATGCGCCCCCGCAGCTCCCCGCCAAAACCGTTCATCACGGACAACACGGTTATCAGGCTGGCAACACCAATCACCATGCCCAGCATGGAGACCATGGCGATTACCGAGGTGAAGCGGTTGCGCTTGCGGCTGAAACTGTAGCGCAGGCCTATGAAGGGGGCGTAGTTGCGTATGGAACCTGCCTTGAAATCAGTCACTTACACCATCGTTACCCGATACTGCCTGGTGCGGCTGGCAACCGGGTGCCTGTGAGAAAGGCGCTGATTATAGGCGTTCGGCCGCATAACAAAAACCCGCCGCAGCGGGTTTATGGTGGATACTTTTGGCGCCAGCCCACATAACGCTGGGGCGCGTCTTACGACGCGATGGGCTTATTTATCAGCGGGGTAGTAAAGCTCGGGGGATTTTTTGCCAACTTCGCCATCGCGGGTTTCCTCGTCACAGCGCTGTGGATTACCACCGCAGATCTCACAGGCAGTATCGATACCCAGGGCGCCCATGCCACCGCAGGAGCCCTTGATGGGTGCCCTGCCATTCATAACGCCAACCGCCATGGCGGCCATGACCAGGCCGAAGACCAGTGCGGTAATCAAAAACAGTGACATGTGCTTCCTCCGGAATCCAGTGGATTCACTTTAGTGTTGCTGGCTCGCGCTTTCAAGATACTGTGAAAACGCCGGGGTGTGGCTGGCATGAAACGCCTCGCCCTGCCGCCTGATGAAATATACGGCCAATCCCTGCGCCTGGGCCACCGCCATCGCGTCCTCATAGCCTAACACAACCAGCGCTGTGGCCCAGCCGTCGGCGACCATCGCGCTGGGGTGCACCACGGTCACGGACACCAGGTCGTGAGCCACGGGGTAGCCCCTGCGGGGATCAATACTGTGGGAGTAGCGTTTACCGTCAATTTCAAAGAAGTTACGGTAATCCCCCGAGGTGGCGACTCCCACCTCGCTCACCCGGATCGCCTCCTCCGCTGCACGGTCCGCGCTATCCGGTCGCTCAATGGCGATGCGCCAGGTGTCGCCCCTGGGGCTGCGGCCCGCGAGACGCATTTCACCACCCACTTCCACCAGGTAGTCCTGCAGTCCCTGCTCACTCAGCCACTGGGCAACCCGGTCCACCGCAAAGCCCTTGGCGATGGAGGAAAAATCCAGCGAGACCGGGCTGCGCTTGAGCAGGCGCTGGCTTTCACCATCCAGTCTCAGGTGGTCCTGACCGACCCGCTCCAGCACTTCCGTGACCGCGTCGTCAGAAGGGGGCTCTGACACGGTGCCCGCCGGACCGAAGCCCCAGAGGTCAACCAGCGGCGCGACCGTGACATCGTAGGCACCATTGCTCTGCCAGCTGATCGCCATCGCAGTGGACAGCACCGTATAGAAGTCCGGGGACACGGCAAACCACTCATCCACCGGCAGGGCGTTGAAGCGGCTTATTTCGGAGTCATCACGGTAGGTGGACATGCTCTGGTTGACAGCCTCGAGCACCGTCTCGATACCCTGCTGCAATGTTGCGACCGCAGGGCTGTCGGGAATGGCTATTACCGTCACGTGCCAGCTGGTACCCATGGTTTCGCCGGACAGGCGCACCGGGCCGGGTGCTTCGCTGCATGCGCACAGCAGCGCAAGTATTACCGCAGCCGTTACGGTAAAAAGCCACCCTCTGGGGTGGCTTTTTTGACTAACCGCCGAAGTCATCCAGCAGGATGTTTTCGGGTTCCACACCCAGTTCCGTCAGCATCTGGATCACTGCCGCATTCATCATCGGCGGACCACACATATAGTACTCACAGTCCTCAGGAGCCGGGTGATCCTTCAGGTACTCCTGGAACAATACGTTGTGGATGAAGCCCGTGTAGCCGGTCCAGTTGTCTTCCGGCTGGGGATCAGACAGGGCCACATGCCATTTGAAGTTCTCGTTTTCCGAGGCCAGCTGGTCGTAATCGTCCTGGTAGAACATCTCCCGCATGGAACGGGC
>JAHEBL010000049.1 GCA_024642265.1 Haliea sp.
CCGCGGTGCTCAACCCAGGTCTGGATGTCCGCCAGTAACTGGCAGGGGTGGTAGTCGTCGGTCAGGCCGTTGATCACGGGCACGCTGGAATGGGCGGCAAAGCGCTCCACGATATCGTGGCCAAAGGTGCGGATCATCACGATATCGACCATGGATGAGATAACCCTGGCGCTGTCCTCGGTCGGCTCTCCCCGGCCCAGCTGGGTATCCTGGGGAGACAGGAACATGGCGTGACCGCCCAGTTGTGCCATGCCAGCCTCGAACGACACCCGGGTGCGGGTCGAGGATTTGGCGAAAATCATCGCCAGCACCTTGCCGGGAAAGGCGCGCTGGTCGGCCCCCGCCCGGTGCTCGCGCTTCATCTGGATCGCGCGCTGGATCAGCTGGTTCAACTCTGCTGGGCTGAAATCCAGCAACGTCAGGAAATGTCTCGTGTCAGACATGGCAGGGTCCGTTTACTGTGCAGTGGGGCGGCTCACGCCTCCCGGATGAGTTGGGCTACGCCGGCCGCGAGGGCCTGCGCTTCCTGTGTATTGATGACCAGGGGCGGCAGCAGGCGGATGGTGTTACCGGCGGTGACGTTGATCAGCAACCCCGCGTCGAAAGCCCGCTGCGCCAGGTCCGGGCAATCCTTTTTCAACTGCACGCCCAGCATCAGGCCGCGGCCGCGGATTTCCACGATATTGGCTGCCGCGGCAGTGTCTGCCCACAGCGCGTCGGTAATAAGCTGGCCCATGGCGGTGGCATTGTCACCCAGCCCGTCTTCAGTAATGGTCGTCAGGACCGCCAGCGCCGTGGCGCAGGCCAGTGGGTTGCCGCCGAAGGTGGAACCGTGCTGGCCGGCCCCCAGGACCCGGGCGGCCGCGCCGCGCGCCATGCAGGCGCCGATGGGCACGCCGTTGCCCAGTCCCTTGGCCGTGGTGACCACATCGGGTATCAGGTCCATGCCCTGGTAGGCGAAATAGTTGCCGGTGCGTCCGTTGCCGGTCTGCACCTCGTCCAGCATCAGCAGCCACTCCTCCTTGTCGCAGATCTCGCGGACGGCCTGCAGATACTCGGCGCTCAGCGGGTTGACCCCGCTTTCTCCCTGGATCGGTTCAGCCAGTATCGCCACCACACCCGGGTTGTGGGCCGCTATCTGGCGCAGGGCCTGGATGTCGTTGCGCGGGGCGCGGATGAAACCGGTGACCAGGGGCTCGAACCCGGCCTGGATCTTGCGGTTTCCCGTTGCACTGAGGGTGGCGAGGGTGCGCCCGTGAAAAGCACCCTCGAGAACCACGATGGCAGGTTTGTCGATCTTGCGCTGGTGCCCGTACAGGCGCGCCAGCTTGATGGCAGCCTCGTTGGCCTCGGCACCGGAATTGCCGAAGAAGCAGTTGTCCATGCCGGCGACCCGGGTGAGCGCCTCGCCCAGTTGTTCCTGCGCCTCTATCCGATACAGGTTGGAGGTATGTATCAGCTTGTCGGCCTGCTGCCGAATGGCCGCCGTAACCGCCGGGTGGGCGTGACCGAGGCCGTTGACGGCGATGCCCGCGATGGCGTCCAGGTAGCGTCGGCCTTCGGTGTCATACAGGTACACTCCCTCGCCGTGACTGAACGTCACCGGCAACCTGGCGTAAGTCTGCATCAAGGCCGACATCAAACTCGTACTCCTATAAACGCAAAAAGGCAGCGGGAGCTGCCTCAGAAAGCGCAACTATAGCGCCAACGCTAAAACTTGGCAATCGGGTTGAACTGGCGGCTCCCGAACGTGGTCCCAGTAGACAGATTCTGCGTAGAATAGGTTAGAATGGCGGCCCGGTCTGAGCCGGGCGTTGGTCAGCAGCAATACAGGAAAGGCAATGGATATTATCGAGACAATCAAAGAGCAAATCGCGAGCAACAACATTCTGCTCTACATGAAGGGCTCCCCCAATCAGCCCCAGTGCGGGTTTTCCGCCCGCACCGTGCAGGCCCTGATGGCCTGTGGTGAACGCTTTGCCTATGTGGATATCCTGTCGAACCCGGATATCCGGGCGAACCTGCCCGCCTACGCCAACTGGCCAACCTTTCCCCAGTTGTGGGTGGGTGGAGAACTGGTCGGCGGCTGTGACATCGTCACGGAGATGTTCGAAAACGGCGAGTTGCAGACCCTGATCAAGGAAGCGGCAGCGGCTGCCGCCCAGCAGGCCTCGGAGGCCTGATCCCGCAGCGCGGGCCGGCGGCAGGTGTCGCCGATCCGGCTCTACAGGCCCACCCCCTCCCGCAGTCTTTTCAGTTCGGCAATCTGTTCATCCCGTGACAGGGGGGCACTCTCGTGGTGCTCCAGGCGTTCCACTGGCGGCATGGTCAGCGTCTCGCCCTGCAGTACCCGAGTGCAGTAATGCTGGTAGTGTTCACAAAAAACCGGCCAGCTGGTGCGCTCGGTATTATTCGCCAGGAAGTACCAGTCACTGTCCCGACCCGCGAGATAGACCGCCGGGTGGCTCCAGGTCTGGGCCGCCCGGGGTGACCGCGCCCGGCAGGCTTCCACATAGGCATCACGGGCCGAGGGCAGTCCCAGGTCGGACAGACCCTGCTGGCAGCACTCCAGCATGCGGTTGAGGGTGGGCAGGTATTCGCTGTGCTCGATGGCATGCTTGGCGCCCTTGAGTATTTGCTCTACGGGGTAATCTGCCAGCGCGTCCAGCCACAGTTTCTTGATTTGCTTGAGCTGCTCTGCGTCGGGGAAGGCAGCGTAGTACTGGTTGTGGTAGTTCAGCCTGAACAGGGCGAAAACCTGGTTGATCGCCTCTACCCGGGCTTCGGTGGCGGGCCTGCGCCCGGCGCTAGTCTGCCCAGGAGGTGTCGGTGAGGTCGTCCTGGAGGCTTCTATCTCTTGTGCGACCTGTTGGATTAGATCCCTGCTGTCCGGCATTTTGGTGTCCCGCTCGTTCTATCTGGTGGCGCTTGGCCCAGTGGTATTTCACATGTTGCAGGAATTTGCTGTTCCACGATGTGTGTGTCTGGTTGCTGTCCCGCCAGTATACGATGAACTCGGGCAGTAAGGAGCGGGCGAATTCGGTGTCGATGTGCGACATCCGCAGAATGTCAAAGACATCCTCGGTGGGCTGCCAGTTTTCCATGATGCGCTTTGGCTCGGTGCTGTGCTCCATGCTGGAGCTGTACCTGGCCCACTGGATGCGAATGTGCTGGATGAACTTTGAGTTCAGCTCCCGGGGAGCGGCACCGCGCTCGCGCCAGTAGAGGATGAACTCCGGAATCGCCTCCTCGATGAATTCCCGCTCGATGCCGCCGCGCTCCATGATCTCCATGGCGTCCAGGCTGGGTCGCCAGTCGTTGTCCAGCTTGCTGTTGTCGGGTGCGCGAAACGATTCCGCCTGGCTCTGCTGGTGGTGGCGCCAGTTGCTGATGACATGCTGGCGGAACTTGTTTTCCCAGGCGTGGCTGGTTTCGCCGCGCTCGCGCCAGTAATAGATGAAATCCTCCAGTTGGTCGAGGGCGAACTGGCGCGGTATGTTGTGGTTCAGGCCCAGCAGCTGCAGCAGGTCCTCGCTGGGGCTCCAGTGCACGGGTAACAGGCAGGCGCTGCGGCGGCCGGGCCTGGGAGCGCTCGCGGGTGGGGGTGTCACCGCCGGCGGCACCGCGGCCCGGTGTACCCGCTCGTTGAAAGCAAATTCGAGGCGCTCGCTTTCCTGCAGCGGTGGCGAACTCACCAGCAACACGCCCTTGTCGACCAGGCTGCGGCTGATGCGTTGCAGGTCCTCGACGCTCCAGAATGGCAGGGTGCGCAGCAGCAGGGCGCGCTCAACGCTGAGCCAGGCGTGACCGTCCCGGACCCGGGAACTGTGATGGTCAAACAGGCCCTGCAGTTGCTGCAGCAAAATGGCTTCGCCCAGTCCTATCGTGGCCGCCAGCCCCGGCGAAAACACGAGCTGGCGTTCTGGGACCAGGGATGATTCTGACATTGGGGTTCCGGCAGGCTGACTCAAGTCTGGTAGGATACCGAGCTTGTGCGGTGACTCATAGCAGCCCGCCTGATTTTTTCCAGGATAAGCGAAATGGCCAAGCAAAAAACCGCCTTTGTCTGCAATGACTGCGGCTCGGATTACGCCAAGTGGCAGGGTCAGTGCAGCGACTGCGGCGCGTGGAATACCCTCGCGGAGATCCGCCTCGGCCCCGCCGCGGGTGGCAGCAGGGGCGCGGGTCGCGCGGGCGGCGGGATGGGTGCGAACCGGGCCGGCTTTGCCGGTGCCCTGGCGGGTGCCCGCATTCTCAAGGACATAGACCTGGACGAGCTGCCCCGGTTTTCCTCCGGTGTCGGGGAGTTCGACCGGGTTTTGGGAGGTGGCCTGGTGCCGGGCTCGGCCGTGCTGGTGGGGGGCAACCCGGGGGCGGGCAAAAGTACCCTGCTGCTGCAAACCATGTGTCACCTGGCAGCGGATATGGAGGCGCTGTACATCACCGGCGAGGAATCCCTGCAACAGGTGGCCATGCGCGCCAACCGCCTTGGGCTGCCCACGGACAAGCTGCGCATGATGTCAGAGACCAACATCGAAACCATTATCGCGGCGCTGGAAGAGTTCCGCCCCAGGGTAGTGGTGGTGGACTCGATCCAGGTGGTGCATACGGCGGAGCTGGCCTCCGCCCCGGGCAGCGTCTCCCAGGTGCGCGAATGCGCCGCCTGGCTCACCCGTTTCGCCAAGCAAAGCGGCACCGTGCTGGTGCTGGTGGGTCATGTCACCAAGGACGGCTCCCTGGCGGGTCCCAAGGTGCTGGAGCATATGATCGACTGCTCCATCCTGCTGGAAGGTACCGACGATTCGCGCTTCCGCACCCTGCGGGGGCAGAAGAACCGCTTCGGCGCGGTCAACGAACTGGGTGTCTTCGCCATGACCGATCGGGGCATGCGCGAGGTGAAGAACCCCTCGGCCATTTTCCTCGACCGCAGCACCGAGCCGGCGGCCGGCAGCGCGGTGATGGTAGTGTGGGAGGGCACCCGCCCGCTGCTGGTGGAAATCCAGGCGCTGGTCGACGACAGTGCCCTGGGTAACCCGCGCCGGGTGGCGGTCGGGCTGGAACAGAACCGCCTCGCCATGCTGCTGGCGGTGCTGCACCGGCACGGCGGCCTGCAGGTGGGCGACCAGGATGTGTTCGCCAACGTGGTGGGCGGGGTCAAGGTACTGGAGACCAGCGCCGACCTCGCGCTGTTGCTGGCCATCGTTTCCAGCTACCGCGACCGCCTGCTGCCCAGAGACATGGTGATCTTCGGGGAAGTGGGTCTGTCGGGCGAGATCCGCCCGGTCCCCAGCGGCCAGGAGCGCCTGTCGGAAGCGGCCAAGCACGGCTTCAAGCGCGCCATCGTACCCCGGGGCAATGCCCCCAAGCACGAGATCAAGGGCATGCAGGTGATCGCAGTGGCGAAACTGTCGGAGGCGCTGGATGCGTTGGATTGAGTTTGCCTGGTCTGGTTCTGTAACGTCCGGTTATTGTTACTCGACGAAGATAAGTGTTCAGTGGTCGCCATCCGCGATACGAGCCCCCATGGATGGGTTCACGGCGAGTCCAGTCGGGCCGCAGTTCACGCCCGGGGCTAAGCGGTTGGGCGAAGTGCTCGCCTTTGCTTGCGGAGCCGCGGCCTTTTCAAGGGGATGGTACCCGGTCGCGACCGGCTCGGAGCCTTCCGGATATTTTAAGAGCACCGCCAGGGCATAACGCCAGCAGTCAATCCAGCCGCCCCATCTCCTCCTCGAGCTGCGCAATATCCATATGCGCCTCAAGCAAGGCGCGCAGGGGCTCGATATTCTCGCGGTCCACATGCTGCACGTCGAAGCCGAGCCTGCCCGCTTCCACGTGTTGCAGATAGGCGTAAAGTTCAAGCTCAGAACTCTCGTCCTCACGCTTGCCGGAAGTATGGATGATCAGGGTAAACGGCTCGTTGTACTGGGCATCCCACAGGTCCGGCTGGTCGGTGGAAGCGCCGGACAGGGAGATATCAATCAGGCGCTGCGGCCAGACGCTGCCGCCCTGATGGATGTCCACGGGCAGGTCGAGTGCGACGCGGGTGAACTGCCGCAGTTCGGCTTGGGATTTGGTCATTACGGCCTCTTTGACTGATTATTCTGCGGAAACTATAACGCCGGGGCCGGGCTATTGCGACAGCTAAATGGCCATTCTGCCGCCCTGTCGGGCCCCGCATACCTACTTCAGTTTGCGATACTTGATCCGGTGCGGCTGGTCCGCCGCCGCCCCCAGCCTGGCCTTGCGATCCTCCTCGTAATCCGAGAAGTTACCCTCGTGGAACACCACGTTGCCATCGTCCTCGTAGGCGAGAATGTGGGTGGCTATGCGATCCAGGAACCAGCGGTCGTGGGAGATGACCATGGCCGCGCCCGGGAATGCCAGCAGGGCCTCTTCCAGCGCCCGCAGGGTTTCCACGTCCAGGTCGTTGGTAGGTTCGTCCAGCAGCAGCACGTTTGCGCCCTGCTTGAGCAGCTTGGCCAGGTGCAGTCTGTTGCGCTCGCCGCCGGACAGGTCCTTGACGAATTTCTGCTGGTCCGAGCCCTTGAAATTGAAGCGCCCCAGGTAGGAGCGGGACTGCACCTCGTAGCTGCCGATACGGATGATATCGAGGCCGTCGGAGATTTCCTGCCAGACCGTCTTGCTGCCGTCGAGGTCGTCGCGGGACTGGTCCACGTAACCCAGCTGCACGGTCTCGCCCACCACCACCTCACCGCCGTCCGGCTGTTCGATGCCCATGAGGATTTTGAACAGGGTCGATTTACCCATGCCGTTGGCGCCGATGATGCCGACGATGCTGCCCTTGGGAACGGTGAAGCTCACATGGTCGAACAGCTCCCGGTCGCCGTAGGTCTTGCGCAGGTCCTTTACCTCGATCACCTTGTCGCCGAGGCGCGGGCCCGGTGGAATGTAGATCTCGTTGGTCTCGTTGCGGCTCTGGAACTCCTGTGACTGCAGCTCCTCAAAGCGTTGCAGGCGGGCCTTGCTCTTGGCCTGTCGCCCCTTGGGGTTGGATCGCACCCACTCCAGTTCCGCCTTGATGGCGTGCTGGTGTGACGCTTCCTGCCTTTTTTCCTGGGCCAGGCGCTGCTCCTTGGCCTCCAGCCAGTCGGAGTAATTGCCCTCATAGGGGATGCCGCGACCGCGGTCCAGTTCCAGGATCCATCCCGCCGCGTTGTCGAGGAAGTAGCGGTCGTGGGTAATGGCAACCACGGTGCCGGGAAAATCGTGCAGGAAGCGCTCCAGCCAGGCGACACTCTCCGCGTCCAGGTGGTTGGTGGGCTCGTCCAGCAGGATCATGTCCGGGTTTGACAGCAGCAGGCGGCACAGGGCGACCCGGCGGCGCTCGCCGCCGGACAGCGTGGTGACATCGGCGTCCCAGGGCGGCAGGCGCAGGGCGTCGGCAGCCACCTCCAGTCGGTGGTCCAGGTTGTGGGCGTCGGTGGCCTCGATGATATCTTCCAGCCGGGCCTGTTCCTTGGCCAGGGCGTCAAAATCCGCATCCGGTTCCGCGTAGTCGGCATACACCTGTTGCAGGCCGGCGAGGGCGTCCACGGCCTCCTGCAAACCCTCTTCCACGTTGCCACGCACGTTCTTGTCCGGGTTGAGCTGCGGCTCCTGCGGCAGGTAGCCGATCTTGATGCCGGGTTGTGGCCGGGCCTCGCCGAGAATATCGGTATCTATCCCCGCCATGATCCGCAGCAGGGTGGACTTGCCGGAACCGTTCAGCCCCAGCACGCCGATCTTGGCGCCCGGGAAGAAGGACAGGGAAATATTTTCCAGGATGGTTTTCTTGGGTGGCACGACTTTGCCAACCCGATTCATGGTGTAGACGTACTGGGCCATTAATTCGACTCGCGCAGGGAAAACTGTAAGTCGCGGATTCTAGCAGAAACTGCGGTGCCGGTGGTGCCGATCTATGCTCCTGCCAGCTCGTTCTCCGCCAGTCGGCTGACGTCCACTGACACCGACAGGATGGGCGCCGCGCCGCCCCCGAAGATGACACCCTTGACCGGTGTCACATCGAGGTAGTCACGGCCGAAAGCGGTGACGATATGCTGGCTCCTGGCGAGGGTATTGTTGGTGGGGTCGAATTCGACCCAGCCTTCTTCCGGGCAGAAGTACGCCACCCAGGCGTGGGTGGCGTCGGCTCCCACCAGCTTTTTCTCCCCCGGTTTGGGCAGGGTTTCGATATAGCCCGAAACATACTTGGCGGGAATGCCCATGGCGCGCAGGCAGCCCACCTGGAGGTGGGCGAAATCCTGGCATACCCCCCGCTTGTGGGCGAGCACGTCCTCCAGCGGTGTTGCGATGGTGGTGAAGCCGGGGTCGTAGGCGAAATCGTCGAAAATGCGGGTGGTCAGATTGCTGACGCAGGCCTTCAGTGAGTTGTCCCGCCTGAACGAGGGGCGGGCATAATCCGCCAGTGCAGCGCTGCTCTCTATCATGGGGGAGTTGAGCAGGAACTCCCGCGACTCCATGGTCGCCCGGGTGCTGTTACCTGCCACTATTTCCAGTGCGCGGCCGTAGGAGACCCCGAGATCGAGATCCAGCTCACGGTCGCGGTCGTCGATCTGGACTTCACTGTCCGCGGTGATGACCAGCTCGGTGTGGGGTTTCTGTATCTCGAAATGGAAGGCCTTGTTGCCAAAATAGTCATTGCGCTTGTGTGTTACCGAGGGCGTTGGTGAGACCGTGACGCGATTCTTCAGGCAGCGCTGGCGATCGGTGTCCCGCGGCACCACGTTGGCCACGTTGTAGCAGTGGCTGACCCTGGCGGAATACTTGTAATGGGTGATGTGGCGAACACGAAACCGCATCAGTTGGGCACCCCGAAGGTGGTCGCCAGCAGTTGCTGGGCATCGGTGCGGTGATCAAAATGCTTGTCGCTGATCAGGGTGTTGAAATTCAGCAACAGCTTGTCCAGTTCTTTAAGCAACTCGTGCATGGCGGGCCGCTTGTCAGTCTTGACCTCCAGCAGTTGCGCCAGGCGGGCCAGCTTCAGCCGGGTTACCGCGGCAAGCATGGCGCGCTCCTCCTCTTCGAGTTCGCCACTGGACGCATCGGTGCCGGGCAGTCCGGTCAGGTGCTGCTGCAGGCGCTCGAGCTGGAACAGCAGCGAACGCGGGTTGCTCGAGTCAAGCATTACCAGCTCGAGGGCGAGTTCGATGCCGGCACGTTGGCGTGCCCGGCGCCGATAGGTGATCAGGACGTCCATGGTGGTCAGCAGCGCGATCAACAGGGTCGACTTGTCAGCCTCGCTCGCCATCGGCACGGTCAGGATCCTCAGGGTGGTGATGATCTGTTCCGCCCGTTCGACCCGTTTACCGAGTTCCATGAAGCGCCAGCCCACGCCCCGCACCATGCTTTCCTGCATCAGGCCAGACAGCGCCACAAGGCCTGTCACCAGCGGGTCCAGGGTCTCCTCCGGGGCCGAGACCAGTCCTTCGGCCAGGGCGGCGTCAAGGCCGTCAAGTTCGTCGTGCAGGTCATTGATGACGCGCAGTGTATCGGTGGACAGAAGTTCCTTGGACTCCTCGGCGCTGGCCAGCATGGAGTTGAGTGTGGACCTGATGCTGCCGATCCGGCTGCCGTCCTTGATCACCAGCAGCAGTTCCCGTTCGGGGTCCGCCAGCAGTGCATCGGGCGCGTTGACAAAGCCGGGCAGTGTTCCCGTGACATGCGTGACTGCCTGTAGCAGCACTCTCCTGGCGTCAAGGCTGATGGGGTCCTCGCCATTGAGCAGTACAAAAACCGTGCGCAGCAGGCGCAGCCCCGCTTCCGCCCGCTCCGCGTAGCGGCCCATCCAGTACAGGTTTTCCACCACCCGGCTGGGCAGGCTCACTGTGCCGAGGTCCATGTTGGTGCGCAGTGCGTCCGGTGTCGCCTCACTTTCGACAAAACGCTCCGGCTCAGTGGCGGTTACCCAGGTATCCTTGCTGGGGCTGCCGGACTGCATGCTGATCACCCGGCCCCCCGCGCTGCCGCCAATCCGGGTCATGCCGCCGGGCATCACCATGTAGGAGCTGTCAGTGGCAACCGAGTAGGTGCGCAAAATGGCGGGCCTGGGTTCCAGTACCCGGTTTACAAATGTTGGTATATGGGCTTTTTCCAGGCGATCCTGGCCAACAAACTGGTGGGGTGTCTTGTGGATGTCTGCCAGTAAACGCTCCTGCTGCTCCCTGCTGAGGTCGCCGCCCCAGACGCTGATACGTCCGCTGCCGCGGTAAATCGGCTTGATTATGAGCTGCTGGATATTGGCGGTCACAAATTTCAGGTCGTCGCTATCGCCGCACCAGTAGGTCTGTACCGAGTCCAGGCGCGGTTCACGACCCAGCAGGCACTTGCTGATTTCCGGCAGGTATTTGAGCAGGATCGGGTTCTCCAGTACACCGGAACCCAGCGGGTTGGCGATCACTACACGACCATTGCGCGCCACTTCCAGCAATCCTGGTACACCCATCCGCGAATCGCTGCGTAACTCCACCGGGTCACAGAGCTGGTCGTCCACCCGGCGCAGCAGCACATCCACCCGGGTCAGCCCGTCCAGGGACTTCATCCACAGGAAGCCGTTGCGCACTACCAGGTCGCCACTTTGCACCAGCGGCAGGCCCAGGTAATTCGCCAGGTAGGCGTACTCGAAGCGGGTCTCGTCGCTGCCGCTGTGGGTGAGCAGGGCGATGCAGGGCAGATCGTCGGAGGGCGACAGCGAGGTCAGCTTCAGCCTCAGCCGCTGGTAGAAGCTCGCGATACGATGGACGTGGCTTTCGCGGTAGATACTTGGGAAAACCCGCGACATCACCGTCCTGTTTTCCAGCACGTAGCCAGCCCCGGTGGGGGCCTGGGTGCGGTCCGAGAGCACGCACATGCTGCCGTCGGCCCTGCGCACCATATCCACCGCGTGCATGATCAATTCGTGCTCACCGGGCAGCTGGATACCCTGGCAGCCGCGCAGGAATCCGCTGTGGCAGAACAGGGCCTCCGGAGGCATCGCGCCGTGTCGCAGGAGGGTGCGCGGGCCATAGAGATCGCGCAGGAGCAGGTTGAACAGTTCCGCCCGTTCCAGCAGGCCCGCTTCTATCCGGGCCCAGTCGTCGCTGCCGATGATGTAGGGCGCTGCATCAAGCTCCCAGGCATTACCCTGTCCGCTTTCCGGGCCGTAAAGATTGTAGGTGGCGCCGTCGTCCCGCAGGATCCGCTGGATTTTTTCCTCGCGCTCTTCCAGCACCCGGGGCCCCAGGTCACGGAAGCTGTCCAGCAGGTACTTCCACTGTGGCTTGACGCTGCCGTCCGCGTTGTGGACGTCATCCAGCAGGCCGGCTGGGACCAGGTAGTCCAGCGTCTCCGGGAAGTCGGGCAGAGCCTGGGTCTGGCTCTGGATCAGGCCGGCTGACTGGTTTGGCTGTGACAAGCGGGGTTCCTGCTGCGGTATTGGCGACGTAGGCGGGCCAACCGGCCCGTCTTTATTATCGTGCTATGCATTATATACGCATTACAGGCATCGCAACTAACCTGCCGAAAGCGGCCTATGCCCGTCGCGGACTGCGCATATCCAGAATATACGGGTACTCCCCCGGGGCCTCCTCCGGTGGCGGCTCCATCGGCCTGGGCACTTCGCTGTTAGGGAAGAACTGCCGCAGGGCGTTTACTTCAGGCTGGGGCATGAATGGTCCCTGGGTGTGGCTCACGGTTTCGAAGCGGTTGATCCGGCGGGATTCTGCTTCCAGCGAGTTGACCGGGAAGGTCTCGTAGCTGCGCCCGCCCGGGTGGGAGACGTGGTAGCTGCAGCCACCGATGGAGCGCCCGTTCCAGGTGTCGATCAGGTCAAAGGCCAGGGGAACGTGGACGCCGATCATCGGGTGCAGGGCCGATGGCGGCTGCCATGCCCGGTAGCGCACGCCGCCCACATATTCGCCGTGCCTGCCGGTGCTGCGCATGGGTACCCGGCGACCGTTGCAGGACAGCACATAACGTCCCTCGGTGAGGCCGGTGGCCCGCAGTTGCAGGCGCTCCACCGAGGAGTCCACATAGCGGGAGGTGCCGAAGCTGGTCGTTTCCTCGCCCAGCACGTGCCATGGCTCAACCGCCCAGCGCAGCTCCAGCTCGATATCATCCAGTTGCACCCGGCCGTAGTGGGGAAAGCGGAACTCTTCAAAGGCGGCCAGCCAGTCCAGTTCAAACGGGTATCCGTGGGCCTGCAGGTCCTCTACCACATATTTCATGTCCTGCCAGATATAGTGCGGCAGCATGAAGCGGTCATGCAGCTCGGTACCCCAGCGCACCAGCGGCTTGTGATAGGGGTTTTTCCAGAAACGCGCCACCAGGCAGCGCAGCAGCAGGGCCTGCACCAGCGCCATGCGGCTGTGGGGCGGCATTTCAAAGCCCCTGAATTCGAGGATGCCCAGGCGGCCAGTGGCGCTGTTGGGCGAATACAGTTTGTCGATACAGAATTCGGCGCGATGGGTGTTGCCCGTGACATCGATCAGCAGGTTGCGTAACAGGCGGTCTACCAGCCAGGGCTGCGGCACCTCGCCGTCCGACATCTGGGAGAACGCCACCTCCAGCTCGTAGAGCATCTCATCGCGACCTTCGTCCACTCTTGGGGCCTGGCTGGTCGGCCCGATGAACATACCGGAGAACAGGTAGGACAGGCTGGGATGATGTTGCCAGAAGGTGATCAGGCTGCGCAGCAAATCAGGCCTTCGCAACAGGGGGCTGTCCGCCGGGGTAGCCCCGCCCAGGGTGATGTGATTGCCGCCCCCGGTCCCGGTGTGGCGCCCGTCCAGCATGAACTTTTCGGTCGACAGGCGCGAAAGCCTCGCTTCCTCATACAGCGCGGTGGTGCTTTCTACCAGTTCGGCCCAGTTATTGGAGGGGTGAACGTTTACCTCGATCACGCCTGGATCCGGCGTCACCAGCAGTTTCTGCAGGCGCGGGTCCCGCGGCGGTTCGTAGCCCTCGATGATAAGGGGCACTTTCAGCGAGCTGGCGGTTTCCTCTATCGCGGCCACCAGTTCGACGTAATCCTCGAGGTATTCCAGCGGAGGGACAAAGGCGTGCAGGCGGCCACCCCGCACTTCCAGGCACAGGGCAGTGCGGACCACGGCTTCGTAATCATCCGGGTCAGGCAGTTGGTCCTCCGGCGCTTCAGTCCCATCGCTGAACTGCATATCCTCGCGCTTGACCAGCGCATCGCGGGGCTCGAAGGGATCGCGTTGCGGTGTTATCCGGTCGGCTTTTTTGGCCAGCGCAGGCAGGTCGTTGAGCGGCAGGCGCAGGCCCATGGGGGAGTCGCCGGGTATCAGCGTAATGCGCTCGCGCTTCATGGGCCACAGGCTGCTGCGCCAGTTCTTGCCATCCTCGGCCACCGGCCAGCCGGTGCTGCGACTGAGGGGGATAACAACCCCGGTGGGGACGTTGTAGCCCCTTTCTATCAGTCGGGCGAGACGCCGGCGATCGAGGCTGCCCTTGAGCTTCTGCGCCAGGATATCGAGGTTTTTCGGCAGGTTTTGCTCCTGCATCAGGTAGAACAGGCCATCCTCATAAGCGGGCTGGCAGCACTTGCGGGGCACCGACAGCAGGTCGCACAGACGCTGGCCAAAACGACCGGCGGTATTCACGTCGTGGCCGTAGTCCTTGTCAACCCTGGCCAGCAGGTTGGGGTCGCGCCACAGGGGCTCCCCGTCCTTGCGCCAGAACACGCCCAGTGCCCAGCGCGGCACTTCCTCCCCCGGGTACCATTTGCCCTGGCCGTAGTGCAGCAGGCCGTGAGGTGCAAAGCGGTCGCGCAGGCGCAGCAGCAGGGTCTTGGCCAGGCTCAGCTTGTCATCCCCGAGGGCGTCGGTATTCCACTGGGCAGATTCCATGTCATCGATTGATACAAAGGTAGGTTCGCCGCCCATGGTCAGCCGCACATCGTTTTGCTCAAACTCCAGGTCTACCGCCTTGCCCAGCGCCAGGATGTGCTGCCACTGCTCCTCGCTGTAGGGCTTGGTGACCCGGGGGTCCTCCAGCACACGCTCGACAGTGTTGCTGAAATCGAATTCAACCTCGCACTTGTCGGTTGCGCCTACGATCGGCGCGGCCGATACCGGGTTGGGCGTGCAGGCCAGCGGGATATGCCCTTCGCTTGCGAACAACCCGGAGGTCGGGTCCAGGCCCACCCAGCCGGCACCCGGCAGGTATACCTCGCACCAGGCGTGCAGGTCGGTAAAATCCTCGGCGGCCCCGGAGGGTCCATCCAGGGACTTCTCATCCGGCTTGAGCTGTACCAGGTAACCTGACGCGAAACGGGCCGCCAGGCCCAGGTGGCGCAGTAACTGAACCAACAGCCAGGCCGAGTCACGGCATGAACCGCGAGCTTTCTCCAGGGTCTCCTCCGGGGTCTGGATGCCCGGCTCCAAACGCACCAGGTATTCAACCTCTTTCTGTACCTGCTGGTTGATGTCCACGAGGAAGTCGTTGATCGGGCGCTTTTTGAGGTTCACCTCTTCCAGGAACGCGTTGAACTTGGGGCCGCCCTCCAGGGTTTCCAGGTAGGGGAGCAGCTCGCCGCGCAGTTGTGCGGTGTACTCGAACGGGAACTTCTCGGCGTATTCCTCCACGAAAAAGTCGAAGGGGTTGATGGTCGTCATGTCGGCAAGAACTTCGACGTCCACCTCGAACTCGGTGCATTTTTCCGGGAAGACCAGGCGCGCCAGGTAGTTTCCGAAGGCATCCTGCTGCCAGTTGATGAAGTGTTCCTGCGGCTTGATCTTGAGGCTATAGGCGTGGATCGGGGTGCGTGAGTGAGGTGCCGGGCGCAGGCGAACCGTGTGCGGAGACAGGTTTACCGGCCGGTCGAATTTATAGGATGTGCGATGGCTGATCGCCACACGTATCGTCATGTTTGCTTACCGCCCTTGGGCTGAGAGGCTATTGAGTTAATCGTTTTCCGGTGGAGGCATGAACCAGGTTGTGCTGATCGTTTCGCCCAGTGTATTCAATTCGAGCTGGAAGCGGTCGATAAATTTGTGCAGGTCTTCCCGTTCGCCGTTCTCAGCGTGGAACCGCGACAGGCTGCGGCGGGCCCGGTCCAGCACTTTCAGCGCTGCCTTGTGGTTTTTCAGGGGCACGAGTTCCTGTCGGATGCCATCCAGGCAGAATTTTACGGAGCGCGGCAGGGAACCGTCCCTGAATACGAACTCCACCACGGCATCGGCCTCTACCAGCGGCCCTATGGTCCGGCGATAAGTCCCCATGGCGGACAGCGACTGCAGCAGGCAGGACCAGATCAGCGGGTCAACCGCCTGGTTGAGCCGCTCGTGGCCCAGCAGGGCCCCCGCACCCACATCGATGACACGGGTGGTCATATCGGCCCGTTCAAGCAGGTGGCCGAGCTTGATAAAGCGGTAGGCATGGTCTCGGCACAGGGTGGTCATCAGCAGGCCATTGATCATCTGGCAGCGGGTGATCACCTGGTCGAGGAATTTGTGGCGATTGCGCCTGCCAACCGACCTGGCGGCGTTTTCGACGGAATAAAGGTAGAGCTCGTTGACGTGCTCCCAGACCTCTTCCGGCAGCACGTCCCGGGTGGTGCGCACGTTTTCCCGGGCGGCGCGGATGCAGAAGTTGATGCTGCCGGCGTTTTCCTCGTCGGCTATCAGGAATTTGAGCACGTTCTGCTCGTTGCAGACCCGGTGGTTTTCCCCGAAGATCGGCTCCGCATCGAGGATGCGCACCAGGATGTCCCAGCCCGGTTCCGATCCGGCGGGAATATCCATTATCAGGTGGCTGTAGGCCTGGGTCAGCCGGGCCGTGTCCTCGGCCCGCTCGAGGTAGCGGGCCATCCAGTAGAGTCGCTCGGCAACCCGGGACAGCATGATCATTGCGCGGCCCCCTTTTTGCTGCTCTTTTTGCTGTTCTCGACTATCCATGTGTCCTTGCTGCCGCCGCCCTGTGAGGAGTTGACGACGAGGGAGCCCTTGACCAGCGCAACCCGCGTCAGTCCGCCCGGGGTGACCCAGGTGTCCTTGCCCTGCAGGATAAAGGGGCGGAGGTCCAGGTGCCTGGGCTCAACGGTATCATCTATATAAGTTGGCGCCGTGGACAGTGACAGGGTGGGCTGGGCGATGTAATTGCGCGGGTTCGCCTCGATCAGTTTGGCAAACTCGGCCCGCTTGGCCCTGGTGGCGTGGGGACCGACCATGAGCCCGTACCCCCCGGACTCATTGGCAGGCTTTACCACCAGCTTGTCCAGGTTGGCCAGCACGTACTCCCGGTCGGGCTCATTCATGCACAGATAGGTCTTGACCGAGGCCAGGCTGGGCTCTTCACCCAGGTAGTATCGAATCATCTCCGGTACGAAGGCGTACACAACCTTGTCATCGGCCACGCCACTGCCTGGTGCATTGGCGATGGCGACGTTGCCCTTTTTCCATGCACGCATGATGCCCGGCACCCCAAGGGTGGAATCCTCCCGGAATGCCTCGGGGTCGAGAAAGTCATCGTCGATGCGACGGTACACCACGTCCACCCGCTCGGGACCGTCGACGGTGCGCATGTAGAGGCAGTCGTCGCTGTCGACGAAGAGGTCCGAGCCCTCCACCAGCTCCGCGCCCATGCCCTGGGCCAGATAGGCGTGCTCGAAGTAGGCGGAATTGAAGATCCCGGGCGTCAGCACCACGATGCAGGGCCGGCGCTGCTCCCGCGGGGACAGCGATGCCAGGGTGCTGTAAAGATGGGATGGGTAGTCATCGACCGGCAGGATGCTGTAGTTCTTGAACAGTTCCGGCAGTACCCGTTTGGTGATCTCCCGGTTTTCCAGCATGTAGGAGACGCCGGAGGGCACCCGCAGGTTATCTTCGAGGACATAGAACCTGCCGTCCTTGTCGCGCACCAGATCAGTACCGCAGACATGGGCCCATGCACCAAAGCGGGGCGAAACATTCGCGCACTGGGGCTTGTAGTTGCCTGAGTCCAGCACGATATCGGCCGGCATCAGACCGTCCGCCAGTATCTTCTGCTTGTTGTAGATGTCGTCAATGAAGCAGTTGAGGGCGCGGCTGCGCTGGGCGAGGCCGCGGCTGACCTTCTGCCATTCCCTGCCCGAAATGATGCGCGGGATGATGTCGAAGGGCCAGGCCCGGTCGATATTCTTGCCCTCGCTGTATATCGTGAAGGATATGCCCATCTCCCTGATAGCCAGCTCCGCGGCGCCCCTGCGGGCGGCCATGGCGGTAGTGGACAGGCCCTGCAGCATTTTTACCGCGTGCCCGGCCACCTGGCGTGGTCGCCCGGTGTCAGTGATCAGCTCGTCGAAGAATTCGCCCTTCTTGCCACTGTTATAGAACTTCCAGCTGTTATTCATGTGCCCCGTAGTCCGCTTGAAGAATCGTGCTTGTTATGCAATCACCGGGCCAAAATGCGCTACCGGCCGACAGAGTGCCACGGCCGCAGCGCGCCTGCAATGAGAGGGTCCCTGAATCGGTCATGGCCGGGCCAGTCAGACTGTCACGGCAGTGGAAACAGCATTAGTGGATTTTGTCCCGGTGGTTTGTCCCCGGCACCCTTATCTGGGCGGGAGCTTTGGGGTAGAATGCGCCGCTTTCAAGTCGGGGTCGGCCCAGCTGCCCCGCCAACCAGCCAGGGGAACACCATGTTCGACAAAAACATGCGCATCGAAGGGTTTGATGACGAGGTATTTGCGTCTATCCAGGAAGAGGAGCGGCGCCAGGAAGATCATATCGAGCTCATTGCCTCCGAAAACTATGCCAGCCCCCGCGTGCTGGAGGCCCAGGGTACGGTGCTGACCAACAAGTACGCGGAAGGCTACCCCGGCAAGCGCTACTACGGCGGTTGTGAGTACGTCGACAAGGCCGAAACCCTGGCGATCGAGCGGGCCAAGGCCCTGTTCGGCGCCGCCTATGCCAACGTGCAGCCCCACTCCGGCTCCCAGGCGAACTCGGCGGTCTACCAGGCCCTGTGCGCACCGGGCGACACCGTGCTCGGAATGAGCCTGGCGGACGGCGGCCACCTCACGCACGGCGCCAGCGTGAATTTTTCCGGCAAAATCTATCACGCGGTCCAGTACGGCCTCGATAACGCCACCGGGGAGATCGACTACGCCCAGGTGGAGGCCCTGGCCCTGGAGCATAAACCGAAAATGATCATCGCCGGTTTTTCCGCCTATTCCCGGGTAGTGGACTGGGCTCGCTTTCGCACAATTGCAGACAAGGTCGGCGCCTACCTGCTGGTGGATATGGCCCATGTGGCTGGCCTGGTGGCCGCGGGCGTCTATCCCAGCCCGATCCCCCATGCGGACGTGGTCACCTCCACTACCCACAAGACCCTGCGTGGCCCGCGCGGTGGCATTATTCTCGCGCGCGCCAACGAGGAACTGGAGAAAAAATTCAACTCCGCGGTATTCCCCGGCGGCCAGGGTGGCCCGTTGATGCACGTGATTGCCGCCAAGGCGGTCAGCTTCAAGGAGGCCGCGAGCCCCGAATTCGTGACCTACCAGAAACAGGTGGTTGCCAATGCCCGGGCTATGGCGAAAACCTTTATCGAGCGGGGGATCAACATTGTCTCCGGCGGCACCGACAACCACCTGATGCTGGTGGACCTGATCGGCAAGCCCTATACCGGCAAGGACGCGGATGCGGCACTGGGTAATGCCAATATCACCGTAAACAAGAATGCTGTGCCCAACGATCCGCGCTCCCCGTTTGTGACCTCGGGCCTGCGGGTCGGCACACCGGCCATTACCACCCGCGGCTTTGGCGAGGCCGAGACGGTCGAGCTCACCGGCTGGATGTGTGATGTGCTGGAGTCGCTGGAAAACGGCGACTCGGAACAGGTGATCGCCTCGGTCAAGACCAGGGTGCTGGAGATCTGCTCACGCTTTCCGGTATACCGCGACTAGCACAGCTGCCGCCGTACCCCCGGCGGCATGCTCATTTCGGGTCTTCGCAAATGGGCGCGCGCAGACGCGGCAGGTCCAGGATGGTCAGCTCGCGCTTGTGCAGGCCGATGATGCCGCTTTTTTCCAGTCGAGCGAGTTCCCTGCAGACCGTTTCCAGGGTGATGCCAAGGTAGCTGCCGATATCCGTGCGAGACATGGGCAAGTGGAGCTCGGTAGTGGAATCGCCGCGCCGGGCTGCCCGGGTCGACAGTCCCAGCAGGAAGGCCGCGATGCGTTTTCTGGCGGGCCGCTTGTGCATGAACTGGGCGGCCAGTTCATGGTCTTCAACCATGCGCTGGCTCATCAGGTGCAGCAGCCTCGATTGCAGGTCGGGAATTTTACGACAGAGGTTTTCCAGGTCGTCAAAGGGAATTTCGCAGACCACGGTATCCTCCAGAGCCCTGGCAGTGCTGCGGCAGTGGGACTGGTCGATTCCGGAAAAGCCGAAAATCTCTCCTGGCAGGTGACAGCCGGTAATCCGGATCCAGCCATCCTCATGGGTGCTGTAGGTTTTGATGCTGCCTGTGAGAATGGCGTGCAGGGCGGTAAACGGCTGGTTCTGGTGGTACAGGTAATCGCCGGACTGCAGGGTGCGGCGGTGTTCAATGATCCCTTCGAGGGCGCCCAGGTGATGCGGGTCGAGGGCGGCCGGCAAACACAGCATGCGCATGCGACAGGTATCGCAGGACAGATTGAACTCGTGTGAGCACAGCAGACTCGAGCCAATCAGCTCGGCTACCACCTTATGATGCAGCATCACCTGTATTCCGTTATTGAGTGCCGGCTATCGGGGCCCCGGGCTTGTCGGCATTATGTATGAACTGGCCAGACTTGTCATGGCTGCGCCCAGAACTGCTGCCGCATTGTCGGATTAGCGTACACATTGGCAGCTTTGTTGCTGGGAAATATGTTAATCTTCAGGTACTTAGAATGATGAGGTAGACCCATGCACTGTCCGTTTTGCGGCGCCGACGATACCAAGGTCATCGACTCGCGGCTGGTTGCCGAGGGCGACCAGGTGCGGCGCAGGCGCGAATGCCTGAGCTGTGCCGAGCGCTTTACCACCTATGAAATGGCGGAACTGGTGATGCCGCGGGTTATCAAGCAGAACGGTAACCGGGAGCCCTTCGACGAGGACAAGCTGCGGGCGGGGTTCCTGCGGGCCCTCGAGAAGCGCCCTGTCTCGGTAGAGCGCATCGAGGCGGTGATCAACCATATCAAGCACGACCTGCGGGCGACCGGCGAGCGCGAAGTGGGTTCGCGGGTACTGGGTGAGCTGGTGATGGACCAGCTCAAGCAGCTGGACCAGGTCGCCTATGTGCGATTCGCCTCGGTTTATCGCAGCTTCCAGGACATTTCCGAGTTTCGGGACGCCATCGAGCGGCTCGAGGCTGAGCCCGCCCTCAAGGCGCCGGGTTGAGCTGACGGTCGATCCTGTGACTCCCTTCGAGGATACCCGCATGATGGCGCGCGCCCTGCAGCTGGCTAGGCGCGGCCAGTACCGGGCCATGCCCAATCCCCATGTGGGGTGTGTACTGGTGCGCGACGGTCATGTCATTGGTGAGGGTATTACCCGGCCCGCCGGGGGCAACCATGCGGAGATCGAGGCGCTGCAGATGGCTGGAGACGCCGCCGGCGCTGTGGCCTATGTCACCCTGGAGCCCTGCAGCCACCATGGCAGGACGGGTCCCTGCGCCGATGCACTGATTGCCGCCGGCGTGAAGCGGGTGGTGGTGGCTACCCTCGATCCCAATCCGCAGGTGGCGGGGCAGGGGCTCGAAAAATTGCGCAGCGCGGGCATCGAAGTGGACTGCGGCCTGCTGGAGGCGGAAGCGCGCCAACTGATTCCCGGTTTCATCGCCCGCATGACCCGCGGCCGCGGCCGGGTGCGCGCCAAACTCGCCATGTCGCTGGACGGCCGCACCGCCATGGCCTCAGGGCAGAGCCAGTGGATCACCGGCGCCGCTGCCCGCCAGGACGTGCAGCGCCTGCGGGCCATGAGTTGCGCGGTTGTAACCGGGGTGGGCACGGTGCTGGCCGATGATTGTGCCCTCACGGTGCGCGCCGGTGAACTCGGCCTGCCCCCGGAGCAGGCGGAAGAGGCCGCGGCGCGGCAGCCGCTGCGGGTTGTGCTCGATTCCACGCTGCAGACACCCATCGCCGCCCGGGTGCTTGCCGCCGGTGGTGGCGCCACATTGCTGTGCCACCGGGCGGGCGCGCCTGTCCCCGCCGGGCTGGCCCGGGACACGGTGGAGCTGGTCGCGCTGGCTGAGGGTGAGCAGGGGCTGGATCTGGCGCAGTTGATGGCCGAGCTCAGCGCGCGGCAATGCAATGAAATTCTGGTAGAATCTGGCCCCCGCCTGGCGGGCGCCCTGCTGCAGGCGGGCCTGCTGGACGAATTGATTGTATATATGGCACCCGCCCTGCTGGGCGACCGGGCGCGGCCACTGCTTGCGCTGCCCCTGGATGACATGGGGGACAAGGTCCAGTTGCACATCGAGGATGTGCGCAAGGTTGGCCAGGACTGGCGTTTTATCGCACGTCCCGCCTGAGCCGCACCGTCACCCGCAAGAGGAGCATCATGTTCACAGGAATTATCCAGGCCGTCGGCAAGGTGGTGGCCATGCAGCCCAGTGGCGGCGACCTGCGCCTGCGCATCGCCACCGGCAAGCTGCCGCTCGATGATGTGGCCCTGGGGGACAGTATCTCCACCAACGGTGTTTGCCTGACCGTGATCGAGTTGCCGGGGGACGGCTACTGGGCCGATGTTTCGGTGGAAACCCTGAACTTCACCACCCTGGGCAAGCTGCAGCCCGGCGCCAGGGTCAACCTGGAAAAGGCCCTCACGCCCGCCAGCCGCCTCGGCGGGCATATCGTCAGCGGCCACGTCGACGGGGTCGGAGAGGTGGTCAGTTTGCAGGAGGACGCCCGTTCCATCCGGGTGTCTGTGGATGCCCCCGCTGCCCTGGCGAAATACATCGCCCATAAAGGCAGTATCTGTGTCGATGGCACCAGCCTGACCGTCAACGCGGTGAGCGGTGCCCGGTTTGAGCTGAATATTATCCCCCAGACCATGGCGGAGACGGTGTTTGGGGAATATCGCCCCGGCAGCCGGGTCAACCTCGAGGTGGATGTGATTGCCCGCTACCTGGAGCGACTGGTGCTGGGTGATGCGGCGGCAGATCCGGGAGCCGCCGCCGGACTGTCACTGGCAACACTGGCCGATAACGGCTACCTGGGCGGTTGAGCGCCAGCCTCGCGGCTATTAATTAGGGAACAGGGTTTGAACACAGTAGATGAATTGATCAGTGATATCCGCCAGGGCCGCATGGTCGTGCTGCTCGATGACGACGCCGACAGTCACAACGAAGGCGTGGTCATGGTGGCCGCGGAACACTGTGACGCCAACCACGTGAATTTCATGGCGCGCCAGGCCCGGGGCCTGGTGTGCCTGACCCTCACCGAAGAGCGCTGCCGACAGCTGAACCTGCCGCCCATGGTGGATGAGGGTCTGGGTGAGAAAGCCCATTTCACACTGTCCATCGAGGCAGCGGAAGGCATCGATACCGGTATTTCCGCAGCGGATCGCGCCCGCACCGTGCAGGCGGCGGTGGCGCCGTTCGCCAAACCCCAGGATATCGTGCAGCCCGGGCACATCTTTCCCCTTGCGGCCATGCCCGGGGGCGTGCTGACCCGCGCCGGTCACACCGAGGCCGCGTCTGATTACGCGCGCCTGGCCGGCCTGCTGCCGGCCGCAGTGATCGCCGATATTCTCACTCCCACCGGCATGGTGGCCGACGGCCCCGCCCTGCGTGAATTCGCCGACCGGCACCAGCTGAAAATCGGCACCATCGCCGACCTGATCCACTTCCGCATGGTGAACGAACGCACCATACGCCGTATCCGCGAGGGCGCGGTCCAGACCGAGTACGGTGAGTTCCGGCTCACCGCCTACAGGGACCAGACCGCCGGGGAGGTTCACATCGCCCTGTCGCGCGGAGAAATAGTGCCCGAGCAACCCACCCTGGTGCGGGTGCATGTGCAGTCCGCCCTGCGCGACCTGGTCACCAGCCGGGTGACGGATCAGCCCGGCTGGAGCATGGCCAACTGCCTGCGGACCGTGGCGGAAAACGGCCGCGGTGTCATCGTGTTACTGGCCCGCTCCGAGAGTACAGAGCAGTTGCTGGCCAGTATCGACATGGCGCTGGGGGATGCCCCCCAACCCGGCGTTATGACACCTGACACCTACACAACGGTCGGGCTCGGGTCGCAGATTCTCAAGGATCTCGGGGTGGGAAAAATCCACCTGATGGGCGCACCTATAAAGTACAATGCCATTTCCGGTTTCGGCCTGGAAGT
Organism: Haliea sp.; assembly: GCA_024642265.1. GTDB lineage: Bacteria > Pseudomonadota > Gammaproteobacteria > Pseudomonadales > Halieaceae > JARRPM01. Next base: position 23,300 of record JAHEBL010000049.1, read on the forward strand.
GCTGGATTTCGTGCAGCCGGCGCAGTGAAGCGGCGGCCGCATTGATTAGAAAAGGAAGCAAATAATGACGGATATCAAAACGATCGAGGGCGATTTCACCAGCGGCAAGGGCAAGTACGCCCTGGTGGTGGGGCGCTGGAACAGCTTTGTGGTGGAGCACCTGCTGGAGGGCGCAATCGATACCCTGCGCCGCCACGGCGTGGAGGAAAAGCACATATCCATCGTGCGCGCTCCCGGCGCCTTCGAGATCCCCCTGGTGTGCAAGAAAGTGGTCGCAAAGGGGGAGGTGGACGCCGTCATCGCCCTGGGCGCGGTGATTCGCGGCGGCACCCCGCACTTTGAACATGTCGCCGGGGAGTGCACCAAGGGCATCGCGCAAGTGAGCATGGAGTACGGTGTGCCGATCGCCTTCGGTGTATTGACTGTCGATTCCATCGAGCAGGCGGTAGAGCGCTCGGGCACCAAGGCCGGTAACAAGGGTGTGGAAGCAGCGCTGTCCGCCCTGGAAATGGTGAGCCTGCTTGGCAAGATCGGCTGAGTGAGCAAGCCTACCCACAACACCCTCGCAGCGGAGCGGCGCAAGGCGCGGCACTATGGCATGCAGGCCCTGTACCAGTGGCATATGGCCGGCGCCTCGCTGGCGGCTATCGAGGCGGAGTTTCGCGCCGATTACGACTTCAGCCACGTTGACCTGGAGTATTTCCAGGCCCTGCTGCACGGCGTGCCCGCCTGTGTTGATGAGCTCGAGGCAATCCTCGAGCCGCTGCTCGATCGCAAACTGGGCGACCTCGATCCCATCGAGCGCACCCTGTTGCGCATGGGTACCTTTGAATTGGCGCACCGACCGGATGTGCCTTATAAGGTAGTCATCAACGAAGCGGTCGCCCTGACCAAGAAGTTCGGGGCCACTGACGGCCACAAGTACATCAATGGCGTGCTCGACAAGGCCGCCCGGGAACTGCGCAAGGTCGAGATCGACGCGGCATCCTGATGCCCCTCTCGGAATTTACCCTCATCTACCGCTATTTTTCCGCCCTGGGGCGCGGTGAAGCCGTGGACCTCTCGGTGGGGGATGACTGTGCCATCCTGCACCTGGATGCCACAGAGCGCCTGGCCACCTCGGTGGATACCATGGTGGAGGGGGTGCACTTTCCCGCCGACAGTTTTCCCGAGGATATCGGCTTTCGCGCAGTCTCGGCTGCAGTCAGTGACCTCGCCGCCATGGGCGCCCGTCCCATCGGCATGACCCTGGCACTTACCCTGCCGGAAGCCGATGAGCTGTGGCTGCACGCCTTCAGCCAGGGGGTTGCCGCCGCCGTGGCCGAATACCGGCTGCCACTGGTGGGTGGGGATACCACTCGCGGACCCCTGACTATCACCGTGCAGGTGCTGGGCGCCCTGCCGGCGACCCAGGCGCTCCTGCGCGGTGGCGCGGCGCCGGGTGACGAGCTGTACGTATCCGGCACCCTGGGTGATGCCGCGGCGGCCCTGGCGTTCCTGGCCGGCGACTGGCGGCCGCCGCCGGACCATGCCGAATACCTGCTGGACCGGTTCAATCGCCCCCGCGCCAGGATAGCGCTGGGCCGCGAGCTGCTGGGCAGGGCCAGCGCTGCCATTGATATCTCCGACGGCCTGCTGGCGGATGCGGGACATGTCGCCGCGGCCAGTGGTGTCAAACTCCTGATCGAACCGGCACTGCTGCCCCTGTCGCCCGCGCTGGCGGCCCATCCCTCCCGGCAACAGGCCATACAGTGGGCCCTGACCGGTGGCGACGATTACGAGTTGTGCTTCAGCCTGCCGGCGGGTGAGACTGCGCCTGCGGGGTGCACCCGCATCGGCCGGGCAATTGCCGGCAGCGGGGTTGATTGTGGCCTCGATGTTGACATGGCGGCGGGTTACCAGCATTTTTGAGGCCGGGAGACAATTATGAGCCAACAAACAGCGGCGACCGCGCCCACCCCGTTTCGCCGGCCGGTGCAGTTCCTGGCGTTTGGCTTTGGCAGCGGCCTTTCACCCTGGGCGCCCGGTACCGCGGGCACCCTGATGGCCGTTCCCCTGTACTGGTTGATAGCTGACTGGAGCCTGCCCTGGTACAGCGTCTTTGTGCTGGCGATGGCCGTGCTGGGCATCTGGATCTGCGGTGTCGCCAGCCGGGAGCTCAAGGTACACGACCACCCCGGCATCGTCTGGGATGAATTTGTAGGCTACTGGATCACCCTGTGGGCGGTGCCGGTAGACTGGGTGTGGATGCTGGCGGGCTTCGTGGTCTTCCGGGTGTTTGATATCGTCAAACCCTGGCCCATCAGCCAGCTGGACCGGACCGTGAAGGGGGGCTTCGGCATCATGATCGACGATATTCTGGCCGGTGTAATGGCCTGCGCTACACTGCATCTGGCGCTGTGGCTGCTGTGAACAGCGCGAAGGGAGGGCTGATGACAGGAATTGCGACCCCGATAGCGATGGCTATGCTGCTGGCAATTTCCCCGGCCTGGTCGGCGCCCGCGGCAATCGAAGTAGAGGCGCTGTTCACCGATGCCGCTGTGTTACAGATCGATGGTGAGCGCAAGATGCTGAAGGCCGGCCAGTCCTACCGGGGCGTCACACTGGTGGCCGCCCACTCCGGCACCGCAACGCTTGCAGTGGACGGCCAGACCCTGGAGCTGGGCCTGTCGCGCCGGGTTGGCGCCCGCTATGAAACCCCCGAGGCCCAGGTAGTCAGCATCCCGCGTGACGCCATGATGCAATACCAGACCAATGCCAGCATCAATGGACGCAGCATGCAGGTGCTGGTGGACACCGGCGCCAATGTAGTCGCCCTGAACTCGACCCATGCCCTGGCCCTGGGGGTGGATTACACTGCCGGAGCACCGGCCCAGGTGGAAACCGCGAGCGGTAACGCCAGTGCCTGGGTGGTGACACTCAAGTCGGTGGACGTCGGCGGGATCCGGGTCGATAACGTGCAGGCAACTGTGGTGGAGGGCGATTTCCCCTCTACAATCCTGCTGGGCATGACCTACCTCAGGCACGTCAAAATGGAAGAAACCGGCGGGGTTCTCTCCCTGTCGCGCACCTGGTGAGGTGCCGCGGCCTGCTCGCAACGGGCGGGCCAATGCTGCTAGAATGGCCGCCCTTTTCCGCCGGGTTCACCGAGTGACGGTACGCTACGTAGAATCTTCCCGTCTCCCCACCCTCTGGGGCGATTTCGACATGCACGGTTTCGAGGACCCCGAGTCCAACAAGGAACACGTGGTGTTGACCATGGGTGACGTGGGCAACGGCGA
>JAHEBL010000158.1 GCA_024642265.1 Haliea sp.
GACAGCAGATAGGTTACACACTTCTGTAACTGGATGCTCGAGCTCTCGCGCAGCGCGCTGCGCAACTGGCTGATGTTGCTTTGAAACTGCTCCGCCACGCTCGGTGGCAGGCTGTCGGAGTCTGCCGGTTTGACCAGGTCCAGCTCCGAGCGGGATGTGAGCAGCAGGAAGCCTCTCCTGCTCAATACGGCCTGGTCCAGCGCCTCGGCCCGGATAGTTTCCTGGAAGTAGAGATATCCCTGTTCCGCCAGCCACACCATGGCGCTGAAGCCCGCCTCGAAACGGGGGTGATGCAAGCCGAATTCGTCGGGCTGGTCGGGCCCACAGATATCTTCCACATACAGGATGGTCTTGCGAGGGAATACAGCGTACAGGCGGAGGAAGATAGTGGCGACGTCACGGTAGAAGTCGTCGATATGAAGATCCGCCATCGAGTTAAAAGCCTGTAGTTTGCGATGAATTGCTAGTGTACGCTAAGGCCCCCGGACGTTCTAGCGAGGTAGGCAACATGGAAGACAACGAGCACTGGCGCAAAAAACTGACTCCCGAGGAATTTCATGTCTGTCGTGAAAAAGGGACCGAGCGACCCTTTACCGGGGAGTATTGGGACACCACGGAAGAGGGCGTTTACAACTGTCGCTGTTGCGGTGAGCCGCTGTTCCTGTCCGAGACGAAATTCGATGCCGGTTGTGGCTGGCCAAGTTTTTTCCAGCCCGCTGATGCCGAGGCAATCCTGGAGGCCAAAGATACCACCCACGGTATGATTCGCACGGAGATCATGTGCAAAAAATGCGGTGCCCACCTGGGCCATGTGTTCGAGGACGGACCGACGCCCACGGGGCTGCGCTACTGCGTCAACAGCCTCTCGGTGAAGCTGGATAAGGCGGAGTGATGCGGTGGCCGGCAGGGTATAGCAGGTTCTGGATTTGGGTGGGAAACGGCGGGGGTCGCCATCGACTTTGAACCGGCTGGCCGGTAGTGGAGCGGGAAACCGGGTTCGAACCGGCGACCTCAACCTTGGCAAGGTTGCGCTCTACCAACTGAGCTATTCCCGCATGTCGCTGCGTGTATCCACCGCCGTGGTCGCCGGAACCGTCGAGGCTGCGCGCCCCGCCACAACCATGGCAAGGTTGCGCTCTACCAACTGAGCTATTCCCGCATGTCGCTGCGTGTATCCACCGCCGTGGTCTTTGGCTTGATGAGTGGCGTCCCCTAGGGGGTTCGAACCCCTGTTACCGCCGTGAAAGGGCAGTGTCCTAGGCCACTAGACGAAGGGGACGCATTGGTCTCAATCAAGAGGCGCGCATTGTAGGTAGAGAGCCGATTCGCGTCAAGTCCCCCTGGCGGCAAATTTACCGGACAATCTACTGCAAGTTCAGCAGCTTAGCCCTGGCGGCTTGCAGGTCGAGGACAGTTCCACTCGCGGCAGCCTGGCTGCGCTTCTCATCCAGCTGCTGGAACAGTGCGATTTCATCGTCGGGCATGAAGTGCAGGCAGTCGCCCCCGAAGAACCACAGCAGTTCCCTCGGGAAGGTGGGGGCAAAGTCGGGGTAGGTGGTGAACAGGCGGTCCACCAGCGTCGCCGCCCCGGCGTAGAGCCCGGTGCCGGGGTTTCCCGCCAGGCGTTCGAAATCTGCGGCCAGCTGTCGCAAGGTGTCGTCCTGCGGCAGGGACTCTGTGCGCCTGGACAGTGCCTGGGCGAAGTCGGCCAGCAGCTTGCGGCTGTGCAACAGGTATTGTTCGTCGTTCATGGCCAGTGTCGTTTAGCAGGGCGAATGGAGGTACACTACCGCGCTTTGTTTCAGCGCATCGTGTTTACGGGAATCCATGATACCAGCACTCACCATTGAAAACCTCAGCAAGGTGTACGGCGACGGCTTTGAGGCCCTGAAGGGCATCAGTCTCGAGGTTCAGCAGGGCGACTTCTTTGCCATGCTGGGACCGAACGGGGCTGGCAAATCGACCACCATTGGCATCATCTGTTCGCTGGTGGCGAAAACTGCCGGCAAGGTATCGGTGTTCGAGGTGGACATAGACCGGGATTTCGCCGCCGCCAAGAAATATATCGGCGTGGTCCCCCAGGAGTTCAACTTCAACCAGTTCGAGAAGGCACTGGATATTGTTATCAACCAGGCAGGCTACTACGGCCTGCCGCGCGAGCTGGCCGCCGAGCGCGCCGAGAAGTACCTGAAAGCCCTGGGCCTGTGGGACAAGCGCGATGTACCATCACGCATGCTCTCTGGCGGAATGAAGCGTCGTCTCATGATCGCTCGCGCCCTCGTGCATGAACCAAAACTGCTGATCCTCGATGAGCCCACTGCCGGCGTCGATATCGAGATGCGCCGTTCAATGTGGGACTTCCTGCGCAAGATCAATGCCGAGGGCACCACTATAATCCTGACCACCCATTACCTGGAGGAGGCGGAGGCACTGTGCCGCCATATCGCCATTATCAACAAGGGTGAAATTGTCGAACACAGTTCCATCAAGGCGCTGCTGCGGCGCCTCAAGCGAGAAGTATTTATTCTCGACTGTGTCGAGGAGGCGCCGGAAACGGTTCAGATAGACGGCTTCGTCGTGCGTCGTATCGATTCGCACTCACTTGAGGTCGAGGTGGAGAAGGGGCAGTTCATCAACCAGGTATTCGATGAACTTGGCCGTCAGGGCATACACATCAACAGCATGCGCAACCGGGCCAACCGGCTCGAGGAAATGTTTGTCAACCTGGTGGAGGGCGCGTCATGACCCTGCGAGAACAGTACGTGGCGTTCATGACGATCGTCCGCAAGGAGATCAAGCGCTACTTGCGTATCTGGACCCAGACCTTGCTGCCATCCGCGATCACCATGTCGTTGTACTTCGTGATATTTGGATCCCTGATCGGCTCCCGTATCGGTGAGATGGGTGGCTTCAGCTACATGCAGTTTGTGGTGCCCGGCCTGATCATGATGGCCATAGTGACCAACTCCTACTCCAACGTGGTGTCTTCCTTTTTCGGCTCCAAGTTCAACAACAGCGTGGAGGAACTGCTGGTATCACCCACGCCCAATTACATTATCCTGCTGGGCTACGTGGTCGGCGGTATCAGCCGCGGCATGCTGGTGGCCGTGGTTGTGACGATTGTCTCGCTCTTTTTCACTCACCTGCAGATACACAGCTATTTTGTGGTGATTGTTATCGTATTGATGACCTCAACCCTGTTTGCCCTGGCCGGGTTTATCAACGCGGTTTATGCCAACAACTTCGACGATATCTCCATTATCCCGACATTCGTGCTGACCCCCCTCATCTACCTGGGTGGCGTGTTCTATTCGATGGACCTGCTGCCCGACTTCTGGGCGAACGTCTCCAAACTCAACCCACTCGTGTACGTGGTCAATGCGTTTCGTTACGGTGTGCTGGGCGTCTCCGACGTCAGCCTGCCATTGGCGTTTGGCATGATTGCGTTGTTTACCGTGCTGGCTTTCTGCTTCAGCATGCACCTGCTGAATTCCGGCAAGCGGTTGAGGCAGTAGCCTGCTGTGGCGACAGATAAGGAACACGAGATGTTGCTGGGCCGGCAGACGCCCGTGGTGGACAGCTATGCGCCTGAACTTCTGTACCCGATACCGCGCGCAGGGGGCCGTGCGGCCATCGACTGCGAGGCGGCATTGCCCTTCAGCGGCATGGACCTGTGGCACGCCTATGAGATGTCCTGGCTCGATGGCAATGGCAAGCCCGTGGTGCGGGTAGGCCGCGTGACGATTCCAGCGGCCTCGCCCAACCTGGTCGAGTCAAAGTCTTTCAAGCTTTACCTCAACTCCCTGAACAATACCCGGTTTGCCAGTGAGGACGAGGTCGCCGCCCTCATACGCCGCGATATCGCCGGGGTGGTCGGTAGTGAGATCGGCCTGGAATTACTGGAGCCTGACCACCCATCGCTGGCAGGCGGGCATCTGGCGGGGCACTGCCTGGATGAACTGCTGGTAGCTGTGCCCGACGCTGAGCCCTCTGCGGACATGCTGGTGCCCTGCGCCCCCGGACGGATAGCGGAGGAGCAACTTTACACGCACCTGCTGCGTTCCCTGTGCCCGGTGACCGGCCAACCCGACTGGGCCAGCGTATGGATACATTACCGCGGCGCCGCCCTGGACCACTCATCGCTGCTGCGCTACATCATTGCCTACCGCCGGCACCAGGAATTTCACGAACAGTGCGTCGAGCGGATGTTCTGTGACATCCAGGCCCGGGTCGCCCCCGAGTTCCTGCATATCCAGGCGTTCTATACCCGCCGGGGCGGGCTCGATATCAACCCACTGCGCAGCACAGATCCAGCTATGCGGCCATTGCCGCGACTGAACCGGCAATAATTCCGATCCGACTGGCGCCGGGGCGTAATAATCCCCGGCGGGACTGGCATGCGCGGGATCTTGTGATATGATTCGCGCCCTCAATGGTGAGGTGGCCGAGTGGTCGAAGGCGCACGCCTGGAAAGTGTGTATACGGCAACGTATCGAGGGTTCGAATCCCTCCCTCACCGCCATGCAGTCTGGCTGCTGGAGAATCTCTCGTTAGAGACCCCGGCAAGTCACGCAAAAGCCCGCTCAAGCGGGCTTTTTGCTTTTCTGGTGTCGGCGATCGCTGGCCGGGATGGGCGCTCGGCTTCGATTTCCTACTGTACGTCACCCAGACTCGGGTTCAGGGCTTTCGCCTGCCCCAGCTCCTTGCGAGCTTCCTCCAGCTTGCCCTGCTGGAGCAGCATTTTCCCTAGCTGGTCATGGGCGGTGGCATTGTCGGGGTCTGCCTCGATTGCGGACCGCATGCTGGTGATGGCCGCGTCCTGTCGACCCTGCTCCCACAGGACAATACCCAGGCCGGTGTAAGCCTGGCTGCCGGGGTCTTTTTCCACCACCGCGCGAAAATGCTGCTCGGCCTCGGCGAACTCGCCGCTGCGCGCCAGGGTAGAGGCGAGGTTGAAATGTGCGGCGGGTGAGTCGGGGTCCAGTTCCAGTGACTTGCGGTACATGTCGACCGCCTCGAATGGCAGCCCCTGGCGTTCGAGTACGAAGCCCAGGTCGTTATAAATGGCGGGTTGCGGCTCGATAGCCAGCGACTCCCGGTAATGCGCTTCGGCGATTTCGAACTCACCCATGTCAACTGACGCAAGGGCCATGTTGTTGTGCGCTTTCCAGTGGTTTGGATCGATCTCAATCGCCTTTTCCAGCGATATCACAGCCTGCTCGCTTTCACCTTGTTGAAACAGGGCAAAGCCCCTGGCGTTCAAGAGTTCCACGTTCTCCGGTTCAACGGCAAGACCCCGATCGTAGGCCTTTACGGCCGCGGGGTAGTTGCCGGTTCTCTCGTTAGCCATACCTGCACGAAGGAATGAGTAGGCATCCAGGAATCGTTCCTGGATCTTCGCAATAGCGTCGGCTGGTAGCGGAACAAACTCGGGGATATTGGCGGCGCCGTATGTGCCGGTGAAACGCTCGAGTACTACCGGGGGTGTGGAATGCCCCTCGTCATCTATGTGGGTCAGAAAGAGCTGGGTGTAAGGAGTGTTGGCCTTTGACGAGAAAACCAGCCACTTCCCGTTCGAGGAGAAGCTGTGCCAGGAATTCATCCGCGTCGTGTTTGCCCGCAGGCGCCGGGCCTCACCGCCCTCGGCTGGAATAATATAAAGTTCGCTGTCCGGCATCAGCAGCATGTAGTTTTCGGCCTGGGTAAACACGATCCACTTGCCGTCGGGGGAGAACTTGGCGAAGAAGTTGCTCATGCCGTTGTGAGACGCGCCCTTGATTGGCTCGGCCTTGCCGCCGCGCCCTTCGTTGAACGGTACCCGATACAGATCGAATTTGAAGGGTTCCTTGTCTTCGATGAACTCGGGCACGTCGTTCTCGTTCAACAGAATGCTGTTGATGTTGGCGATTGACTCTTTCTGATAGGCCTTGGTTCTGGCAAACACGACCCACTTGCCGTCAGGGCTCCAGGTCGGGTTGCTCTGGACGTACTCGGGATCGTCAGCTCCAGGCAGTGCCGTATAGCTACCGGTCACCGTGTCGTAGACTACGAGTATGCCCTTGATCGGGAAGAACAGCTGGGAGAATTCGATGCCCGGTGTAGCCACGAATACGGCGCGATCCTTGACGGTGCTGATCACGTAACGGCCGTCGGGTGAGACCTGGGAGAGGAGCCCGAAGGTCGCCTCACCATCGTCTTTTTTGTAGTCGCTCCAGGTGATGATCTTTTCGTCGTTCAGCACCATGTCCTTTGACACCGGGAGAATGGCATACCCGCCCTTGTCGTTGCCGTAGTCCACGTCCATGCCCAGTACGCCGCCGTCGCCGGAGAAGGAGTGGCAGTTTCCACAGACCGGCAGGTTTTCCAGAACGATGGGTGGTTGTTCCTGTGAGTCGACTGAACCGAAGCGCCAGCGGATACGCGAGGGGTCCTGTACGGCGGAGATGAAAGGAAGGGGCACTTCCCGGTAATAAATAGAATCACCGACCGGGTCGGTCGAGGTGCGAATACGGATGCTCGCCGAAGAGGCGGGCTCACCCTCAGCATCGACGCCTACAACGGCCACTCTGGCGTCATCTGCGGAGGAAAGCTGTTTGAGGTCTGCCCAGTCTTCCTCGGATGGGCGCCAACTGGGCTCGGCGGTGGAAAAGCGCAGAATCTCCTGCTCTGAGCCAAAATCCACCAGGACCTGCCACTGCTCGACGCCATCGGTCTCGTCCTCCCAGGTGAATGTTGGGGCGACAATATCGGGCGGGAACAGCGTTTCGTCGAGAGGGTAGGTGA
>JAHEBL010000050.1 GCA_024642265.1 Haliea sp.
AACGCTTCTTCAAAAATATCGCCGTGCGTTATCTTGGTCAGCCGCACACGGCAGATAGCGAGGAGGAGGGGCTGTTTGCCCGCTCCTGGCTTATCGGCACGACAGCCCTGTGGATTGCGGGTCTGCTGTCCGCTTATGTCCTGCTGTATTACTTTTAACGGCAAATAGGCTGTATCCGCCACACGGGGGAGTAAGGCATGGGGTTTTTTGCGCGGGTCATTGTGGCGCTGCTGGGTATGTCCTGCGTTGCAGTAGTCGCAGCGCAAGGTGATCAGCCTGAGACCGCCACAGTAGCGGACACCCGGTCCGCCGAACCGGAAATGGACCTGCGCGAAGTGATTGCCCTGCTGAAGCAACAGCAGCAAGACCTGGCCAGGCAGAACGAATTGCTGCAAGCGCAGGCGCAACAAATTGCCAGTCTCAGGAACGAGCTGGCTGTGCTGCGCGCACCCGCGGCGCCTGTTGTTGCCCGGTCGGTTGCCGCGGCGGATCCCGCAGGCGCAGCAGTAACAGGCGCAAACGCCGATACCATTACCACTGCCCGCAGCACTGCCGGTAACGATACTGGCACCACAGACCTTATCGCGGCAAGCGCGCAAGCAGATGAACCTGATACCCCCGGGGAGTTGCAAGCCGCGGCCGGCGAGTCTGTAGCCCAGGCTCAGACGGACGATCCCACCAAGGCGCTGCTGTCGGAATTTCTTGGCGCCTGGCGCCTGCCGGGTACCGATGCAGCGCTGCGAATAGGCGGATTTGTAAAAACCAGTATCGTTTACAATTTTGACCCCCTGGAAATCTCCGACCGCTTTATCGTTGGTTCCATTCCCGTAGGTGTCGCGGATACGGGTATAGAAGCACAGAGCAGTATTACGGCCAACCAGTCACGTTTGAACTTTGATCTGCGTGAGCCCACGGATGTCGGGCTGTTGCGCGCATTTATCGAGGCTGATTTTGCCGGCGACGGTGACACCTTTCGCCTGCGCCACGCCTTCGGGCAGTGGAACCGTGTTCTTGCAGGCAAGACCTGGTCCGCCTTCATGGATACGGAAGCCAGCCCGGAGGAGGTCGATTTCGAGGGTCTGAACGGTCGTCTGAGCGTGCGTCAGGCCCAGGTCCGGTTGATGCCAACGCTGGGGAAGGACTATGGCCTGGAACTTTCCCTGGAAGACCCCAATCCACAGGTACAGGATGGCCAGGGTGTGACCCGGGCACCCGATGTCGTGGTGGCCGGCCGTTTCAGCCCAAACGACAGGCTGCATATGAAACTCAGCATGATCGGCCGACAGATACGCGCCCAGGCCAACCCGGACGTTGGAACTGGCGTATCCAAGGAATATGCCTGGGGGGCGTCGCTCAGCGGCCGCTTTGCCACGCCTTATTTCGATGAGCAGGACAGCCTGATGTTTCAGCTCAATGGCGGTAATGGCATCGGCCGCTACGTTACCGATCTCGACAGCATAGGCAGCTACGATGGTGTCTTTGATCCCGACAACGGCGATTTACAGCTGTTCGATGTATTAGCGGGATATGTTTCCTGGCAACACTGGTGGGGCGGCCCGAGGAGTTTGCGCTCTAATTACACCCTTGGCGTTGTGGACGTGAACAACCCTGGCTTTGTCGAAGGTGATGCATATAAAAGGACCATCCGTCTTTCTACCAATCTGTTTTGGACGCCCACCCCGCGTATCGATCTGGGCACCGAGTATATGTGGGGGAGACGCGAAAACGAGGATGGTGAGAACGGGGACGCAAGCCAGATCCAGCTGATGGCCCGCTATCGCTTCTGAGGATGTCCCTGTACTGATAAGGGCCTCTACCTGAGCTGCGGCCGCCGCGATGACGCAGCATGGCGGGGCAGGCCGATTTTGGTCATTTCGGGCACCAAATTCTGTTGACAGGCTGCCCAGTTTGTATAAGCTTGCTTGACGCAAACAAGAATAAAGTCACGAAAAATGACGGGTTCCATTCGCCGGCCATGCGTGCAAGCACGCAGACATAAAAAAGGGCAGGGGATGCATGCTCGTCAAAGGAGCTAGCTGAGTGTCGGATGTCCATGCCGCGATCGCCGAGCTTCAGTCCCGGGTGGCTGAGCTGGAAGGTCGCATGGCTATCAGGGACCTGGTCTCTGACTATTGCCACGGTTTCGACAAGCGCGACTATGCACGGTTTCTGGCGATCTGGTGGCCGGACTGTGTCTGGGATATCGGGCCTCCCTTTGGCAGGTTCGAGGGACACGATGGCATCCATGAAGCGATACACCGGGTGCTTTGGCCCGTCTGGAGCGAAAGCCACCACCTGACGACAAACCTTCGTATTACATTTATCGACGACTGCAATGCCACCTCAGTCTGTGACGTGGATTGTGTGGGAACGCTGGTTGGTGACCCACAGTGCCAGATTGTCGGGGCGACCTATGACGATACCTTACAGTGCCGGGATGGGGTGTGGAAAATCCGGGAGCGCAAGGTACAGATTCACTATTTTAACCCGATAGTGGGTACGCAACTGGCGAAGCCTTCGTAAAGCGTGTTGTGAGCAGTGGATGTTGAGTATTGGAAGTACGGTATTTTCTGGGCAGCAAACTCCCTGGAAGCCAGGGGCGTCATTTTAATGGAAGTTCAAAGGAGTTAAGCATGAATCACAATAAGACCAAGTTGGCCCTGGTGATCGCGGTTGCAGCCGCTTCGATTCCTCATGTCGCTGTTGCGGTAGAGGGAATCTCAACATCTTTGGAGGAAATCGTAGTTACCGCGCGTAAGCGGTCGGAGAGTCTGCAGGACGTAGGCCTGGCGGTCAGCGCCCTGAGCCAGACCGAGATCGACAACACGTTCGCCCGCGACCTGTCCGACCTGGCTTTCGTGTCGCCCAACCTGATTATCGATGACACCGCCCAGGGTCCTGGCGGCGTTGCGGCCATCTTCATCCGCGGCATCGGGGCCGCGGATGTGGAAAAGAACTTCGACCCTGCAGTGGGTGTCGTGGTCGACGGCATATTCCTGGGCGCCAACGCCGGCTCCATACTTCGCAGTATTGACCTGTCCGGTGTCGAGGTGCTGCGTGGGCCGCAGGGAACGCTGTTCGGTCGTAATACCATCGGCGGCCTGATCAATGTTACCCATACCCAGCCAACCGGCGAACTGGGGGCCAAGCTCAGGGCTGGCATCGAGGACTATGACACCTACTATGGCGATGCCATTATCAACTTCGGCATTACCGACGACATAGCGGCCAAGGTGAGCCTGGCCAAGCGTGACCAGCAGGAGGGCTATTACAAAAACGTCACTTCCAAGAAAGATGTAGGACGGAATGACTACCAGGCATACGGCATCAACCTGCTGTGGGATGTGAACGAGAAACTCGCCATCGAGGGAAGCTACCAGAAAGAGGAGACCGACCAGGATACGCCACCGCTGCTCAATACCGGGCAGGAGCGGCACCTGTTCTGTTTTGCCTATGGCTACTGCTCTCCGTCACTGAGCGAGCCGATCACCGGTGACCGGCTGAAGGTGGCCCAGGTTGGCTATAAGCCGGGGGCCGAAGCCGCCACCAGGGACAATCCGTTCGTTGCTTCCAGTATCGATGACATCGTGCCGGTGCCGATGAAAGCCACCTTTGATACGGATTCCTACAGCTTCGAGGTGCGCTGGGAGCTCAGTGACAGCTACAAGGTGGACTACCTGTTCGGCCACTGGGAATCGAACGAAACCATTGTCTCGAACTGGGATGGCACGCCCGAGCTTCTGTACGGCACCAACCGCCCTGCGAACTATGACCAGGACAGCAATGAGTTGCGCCTGACCTATGACGCCGGCGGCAAGCTGAGTTACGTCGCGGGCCTCTATCTCTGGGAGTCATCCTACGATATCGATCTGCGCAGCTGGGTTGCATTCAACCCTGATTTCCCCGGCCAGGTGTTGGATCTCTACCAGTATTCAGAGCAGAAAACAGATTCACAGGCGGCGTTCTTCGAGGCCGACTACAAGTTGACCGATGCCCTGACCCTTACCCTGGGCGGGCGTTATACCGAGGATAAAAAAGAGTCCAAGCAATATGGCCTTGTGAATACCATTTCCGATCCGTACACCAGCCACCCGAATGAAAAGTGGGATGAGTTCACTCCCAGGGTCGGTGCCCGCTATAACATCAATGACGATATGATGTTGTACGCGACCTACTCCCGCGGCTATCGCAGCGGCGGCTTCAACGGCCGGGTAGGGAACCTCGTGGAAGCGCGTGAGCCCTATGATCCCGAGACCGTGGATAATTATGAAGCCGGCATCAAGTCGGAGTGGCTGGACAACCGCCTGCGGGTGAATGCCAACGCGTTCTACATGGAATACGATGACAAGCAGGAGGAACTGCAGCTGCCTGACGACAACGACACAGGGCAGAAAACGGTTGTGGAGAACGCTGCTTCCGCGACCCTGCAGGGTGTGGAAATCGAGGTCCAGGCTTTCGTGAATGAGAACCTCAGCCTGCGCGCCAACGTGGGCTACCTGGACACCGAGTACGACGACTTCGGCTACGTCGGCCTTGACGGCTCCACAGTGGACCTTTCCTACCTCGAGTTTCGGCGCGCCCCCGACTGGACCGGCTCGCTCGACGCCACCTACCAGTGGGATATGGCCGGTGGCAAAGCCTGGATTCGCGGCGCTTACCACTACATTGGCGAACACTATGTGAACGTCACCAATTCGCCTGAACTGGAGAACGATGCCCAGAATCTGTTCGATGCATCAGTTAACTACTCGATTGACGCATTTACCTTCAGTCTCTACGGGCGCAACCTGACCGACGAGGATGGCTATACCCACGGCTACGACGTCGCCGGTTTGTGGTCCTACGCCGCCACCCGGCCGCCGCGCACCTACGGCTTCGAGGTGGTGTACAACTTTGGCGAATAAACCCGCTGGAGCAGGAGAGGCTGACGATGTCTGAAGATCGGCTGGGAGAGCTGCTGGCAAAACAGGCGATTACCGAGGTGATCTTCCGTTATGCCAGGGCGATAGACAGGATGGATGAGACGCTGCTGCGCAGCGTCTTTCATCCAGGGTCAAGGCATTCGCATTTTTTTGAGGGTCCGTCCTCAGATCCAGGGCTGCCGTCGGGTCCCGATGCGCCGGGTGACTTCGTGGCGTTCGCGCTCGGAGTCCTGTCGGCCTACTCGCGTACCCATCACCAGCTGGGCAATACCCTTATCCAGATGGAGAGCGCCACCCGGGCGAACGCGGAGACCTACTTCACTGCCTACCATCGAATGCGCCCGCGGGGAGACCCTCTGGCGGCTGCCAATGCCTACGACACAGAAATGGATTACTTCGTGGGCGGTCGCTACATCGATCGCTTTGAACTGCGCGACGGAGACTGGAAAATCGTCGAGCGCACCGGGATGAGCGACTGGCTGCGCCTGGAACCGGCAAGCTCCCAGGGGTTCAGTGACATCGCTGATCACACGATTGGTAAAAGGGCGCCGGACGACAGGATCTGTAAATTTTATTCGATCTGAGCTGTAATCACGCGCGGCCGATTCTGGCAGCGCAGCGTGACCAGCAGCTCGATCGAACATATTCATATTGAGAACACACTATGAGATTGGAAAACAAAACTGCCCTGATCACCGGTGGAGCGAGCGGTATTGGCGCGGCCGCCACCCAGAGATTTATCGAGGAGGGCTGCCGGGTAATGATCTGTGATATTCAGGCAGGTCCCGGCGCCACTTTTGCCAGCTCATTCGGAGACAGCGCGTCATTCATGGAGTGCGATGTCACCAAAGAGGACCAGGTGGCCGCTGCGATGGATGCCGCGGTGCAACAGTTCGGCAAGCTCGATATCGTCTTTCACAGCGCCGGAATAGTGGGGGCAGTGGGGCCCATCGCTACCACGCCATCGCCTGAGTGGCTGTTTACTATTGATGTCCTGCTCAATGGAACGTTTTACACGCTGAAGCACGCGGCAAGAGTGATGCTGCCAAACAAATCCGGCTCCATCCTCAGCATGGCCAGCACCGCTGGAGTCCAGGGGGGACTGGGACCGCACGCCTACGCCGCCGCCAAGCACGCGGTGGTCGGCTTGACTAAAAACGTTGCGACAGAGTTATGCCACAGCGGTATTCGCGTCAATGCCATCGCTGCGGCCAGTATGGCCACGCCGATGGTGGCCAGCGTATTGACGGGTGATCCCAATAATATCGAGGGTGCCAAAGCCAAACTCGCCGAGGCCTCACCGCTGGTCGGCAGGCCCGGTCTGGCAATTGATGTAGCCAATGCTGCACTCTGGCTTGCCAGCGATGAATCCGGCTATACCACGGGCCACACCCTGACCACGGATGCCGGTATGACGATCGGCGCCACGGTAGGTGAGCAAAACTTCGCAGAATATACCCCCATTATTCGCGAGGCGGGCAAAAGCGGCCTTGATGGCTGAACCGTCTGTCTTAATAGGGGACAGACCACGTTTTCGAGAGCATTTATAGCCTCTCGAGTTGTTGGAAACAGGGGCGGCCATTGGTCGCCCTTTGCTTTTCAAGGACTACAAATTCCGCCATAAATGGGGTCTGTCCCCCATTGTTTTCCCCATTACCTCTTTATTGGCCAGGCCGAAATTGCGCTGCTTGTGTGCTGCCAGTGTAGTAAAGTCGGTGAGGATATTGTTTCCCGGGAGGTCTTTGCCGCCATGGTTGTTGTATCGCTGGTATCCCCAGTTCCTGTGTCGCTATTGCAGCGCGGCTTGCTGACGTGGTGACGTCAGGTCCGGAGCTGCGATGAACACTCTGCTTCTGCGCCAGGTTGCCATAGATACCTACAAGGAAAACGTTGCCTACCTGCACAGGGATTGCAAACTGTATCGCAGCGAGGGCTTCCAGGCGCTTAACAAGATTGAAATTACCAATCAGGAAAACGGGCAGTCAATCATCGCCCTGCTGAACATAGTCGATGATGACCGTATCACTGCGCCCGATGAACTGGGTTTGAGCGAACAGGCCTTTGCCCAGTTTGGCTCGCTGGAGCGTATCCCGGTAGTGGTTGCCCACGCGCCCGTACCCGATTCAATCAGGGGCGTGCACAGGAAGATTGCCGGGGAGAGCCTGGGGCTTGAGGATTACCGGGGCATTGCCCGGGATATCGCCGGCAACCGTTACTCGAAAATCGAGATAGCGGCGTTTCTGGTCGCGTGCTCGGAGCTTGGCCTGGAGCGGGATGAGGTGTTGTACCTGACCAGGGCCATGATAGAAACCGGGCGACGCCTCGACTGGGGTGAACCCCTGGTCGTGGACAAGCACTGCATAGGTGGTGTCCCTGGGAACCGGACTACCATGCTGATCGTCCCGATCGTTGCCGCCCACGGTATGTTGATACCCAAGACCTCCAGTCGGGCGATCACCTCGCCGGCGGGCACTGCAGATACCATGGAGGTGCTGGCGCAGGTAGAACTGTCACCCGAAAAGCTGCACGAAATCGTACGCGCTCAACGCGCATGCCTTGGATGGGGAGGGACAGCCGCGCTGGCCCCGGTGGATGACATCCTGATAGCGGTGGAGCGCCCCTTGTTGATGGATTCCCCCGGCCAACTCGTTGCCTCCATCCTGGCAAAGAAAGTGGCTGCGGGGGCAACGCATTTGATCATTGATATCCCCATTGGCCCGACCGCGAAGGTTCGCGACCGCAAAAGCGCACTGGCGCTGCGCAAGTTGTTCGAGTACGTCAGTGATCAGTTGGGGTTGGTGCTTGAAGTGGTCTTCAGCGACGGCCGGCAGCCAGTGGGCCGCGGTATCGGCCCGGTTCTGGAAGCGCGCGATGTAATGCAGGTGCTGGAAAATGATCCGCTTGCTCCGGGTGATCTGCGCGAAAAGGCACTGCAACTGGCGGGCAGGGTTCTCGAATTTGATCCGGATGTACGGGGCGGGCAGGGATATGCACTGGCGCGTGACATCCTCGATTCCGGCAGGGCGCTTGCGAAGATGCAGGCAATCATCGACGCCCAGGGGCGTAACGCCGGCCCAGGGGATCCCGGCGTCTTGCGACACGATGTGTTGGCCGACCGGGCCGGAGAGGTCACCGCAATCGACAATCTGCAGCTGGCACGTATCGCCCGTCTTGCGGGCGCCCCCATGGACAAGTCGGCCGGCGTTGATCTGCGTCACAAGCTCGGTGACGCTGTAAAAGCGGGAGATCCGATCTACACTATTTATGCCGAGTTCAATGCAGATTTCCAGTTTTCGCGAGAAGCCGCGGAGTTGGAAAGTGGATTTACCATCCAATGAGAGCATGCCTTATTCGAGCAGCGCCGCAGGACTCTGGCAAACCGTATGCCGCCGCAGGGAGGTTGCTTGACGCATCGATCGCGTAACAAAGGGCTTATGCTCAGTTTTCCTGAATGCATAGAGCCGGCTGCCAGTGTGGCAACAGCAGCGGGGCTGGATTTCGCGGAGATCGAGGCTCATCACTTCCCCGACGGGGAAAGCCGTGTCGCTTTACCGGGCACCGTCGCGGAGCACGTGTTCATTTATCGCAGCCTGGACCACCCCAACGAAAAACTGGTGGAGCTGGTACTGGCTGCGGCGGCTGCCCGGAAGCTGGGTGCTGTCCGGCTGGCCCTGGTCGCCCCGTATCTTTGCTATATGCGGCAGGACAAGGCGTTTCATCCCGGGGAAGCCGTGAGTCAGCGCATCATCGGAAACCTGCTGGCGGACTACTTCGATGAAGTGATTACGGTGGATCCGCATTTGCATCGTGTAGACCGGCTGGAGGCTGCCGTGCCAGTAAAAAGGGCGCTGGCACTTTCTGCTACCGATGCGATGTCGAACTACCTGAATGAGCACCTGGAAAACCCCATCCTCATTGGCCCCGACGAAGAGTCGGAACAGTGGGTGGCATCCATCGCCCGGCAGAATGAGCTTGAATTTTATGTGGCCCGCAAACAACGTTTTGGCGACAGCGATGTAAGTGTCTCACTGCCCCAGGCGGTCTATCGTGGCCGGCATGTGGTGCTGGTAGATGATATGGTAAGCACGGGGCATACACTTGCCGCCACAAGCGTGGAACTTGCCCGGCACCAACCTGCCAGTATTACCGCCATGATCACTCATGCGCTGTTCGTAAATGATGCATTGGCGAGAATAGCCGCGGCCGGTGTGCATGACATCTGGAGTTGTGACAGTATCCGTCATGCCACCAACCGGATTACTCTGTCGGGTATCCTTGCCCGTGGGGTAATGAGTTTGCGTGTGGACTAGGGAATGGACCTACAGCTCGCAGTCATGCCGTTACATCCATTGCCCAAAACCACCGCGGGTACCTATGACCAGCAAAAAGTGAGACTGCCATGAGTATTGCCACGGGAAGCCGGCACAGGCGTTCAATGTCACGCATCTCCCGCGCTATATCCCTATTGATTCTCGCCCTCCCGGCACTGTTCCTGGCCCGATCGGATATGGTCCTCGCCCAGTCGGGCGGTGACAGTAGCCCCGTACCTGTTCCGGCTGTCCGGCCCATCGTCAGGGAACTGGTGGAATACGATGAGTACACCGGGCGCTTCGCAGCCGTCAATCGCGTGGACGTGCGCGCCCGGGTCAGCGGCTACCTCTCTGCCGCGGAGTTTACCGAGGGGCAGCGGGTCCGTGCCGGAGATTTGCTGTTCGTCATCGACCAGCGACCATTCCAGATAGCGGTGACTGCGGCCAGGGCGGAGCTCGAGGAGATGCGCGCCGGTCTCGACCTCGCCAGGACCGAGGCCGACCGGGCGCGGTCACTGCGCAAAAATCTCGTCATTTCCCAGGAGGACCTGGACCAGCGTGTGCAGGCCGAGCTGGTCGCAGCCTCCAGGCTGTCGCAGGTGAAGGCCACTCTCGCCCGGGCTGAGCTCAACCTTGAGTTCACCGAAATACGGGCTCCGATAGATGGCCGCATCGGTCGCCGCCTGCTGGACGTGGGCAATATGGTAATCGGGGGAGATGTGCAGGGTACCCTGCTGACCACCATCGTCCAGGAAGACCCCATTCATTTCTACTTCGAGGTCAGCGAGTCCGACTTTCTGCGCTACGCCCGACTCAACCAGTCGGGAGCAAGGATTGCCTCGCGCTTCAAAGCCAATGCAATCAGCATCAAGTTACTTGATGAACAGGAGTTTTTGCACCACGGTGCGATGGATTTTGTCGACAATCAACTCGATGCCACAACCGGTACGGTGGAGGGGCGTGCGCTGTTGCCGAACCCGGATGGCCTGCTGCAGCCGGGTTTGTTTGGCCGGATACGAACACCGGGTAGCGGCCTGCACCAGGTGGTCCTGGTGCCGGATCATTTGATTCAGTTCGACCAATCCAGGCAGTTTGTAATGGTGATCGACCCCGACGGAACTATTGAACGCAGGTGGGTCACCACAGGTCCCATCGCCGAAGGCCTGCGCATTGTGCGTGAGGGGCTGGATGGCTCCGAGCTGGTGGCGGCGGGCGGCTTTCACCGCTTGCGGGTCGGCATGCAAGTGGCGCCGCAGCTTGCCGATTCGCCTGCAGGGGCGGACTGAGCGTGCGATTTACCCATTTCTTTGTAGACCGCCCGATATTCGCCGCGGTTCTGTCGATTTTCATTACCCTGATAGGCGCGCTCGCCTATCGCTTCCTGCCTGTCTCACAATACCCTGAGGTGGCGCCGCCAACAGTGCAAGTGCGCGCGGCCTACCCTGGTGCCAGCGCAGAGGTAGTAGCAGATTCCGTTGCAGCTCCACTTGAACAGGAGATCAACGGGGTGGAGAACATGCTGTACATGCACTCCCAGTCCACCGGCGACGGCAATCTCAGCATCACCATTACCTTTGCCCTGGGCACCGACCTGGATGAGGCGCAGGTGCAGGTACAGAATCGTATCGCACTCGCCGAGCCGCGCCTGCCGGAATCCGTGCGCAGACTCGGGGTTAGCGCCCAGAAAAATTCGCCCGACATGTTGATGGTCATCAACCTGTATTCTCCGGACGAGACCTACGACAGTCTCTACATCGCCAACTACGCTGTCCTGAGGCTGCGCGACCCCCTTGCCCGTATCGACGGTGTGGGCCGGGTGCGGCTGTTGGGCGCGAGTGAGTATGCCATGCGGATCTGGCTTGACCCGGACCGTGTCGATGCAGTTGGCCTCACCGCGGGCGATATAGTGCGCTCCCTGCGCGCCCAGAACCTGCAGGTGGCCGCGGGGGTGATGAACCAATCACCGAGCAGCGGCCCCGAGGCGTTCCAGATCGGCGTTCAAACCCGGGGTCGCCTGATCCAGCCAGAGGAATTCGGTGAGGTAGTAATCCGGGCAAGCGATGACGGCGGCATCGTGCGCCTGCGTGACGTTGCCCGCATCGAGCTGGGCGCGCAGAGTTACTCCACCAGCAGCTACCTCGGGCGACGCTCGGCTGTTGCACTGGCTATTGACCAGAGGCCCGGTACCAACGCCCTGGCCACCGCCAACAAATTACGGGCCACCATTGAAGGGCTGGCAAAAGACTTTCCGCAGGGCATCACTTACGAAATAGGCTACAACCCCACGGAGTTTGTCCAGGCTTCGGTCGATGCGGTCATCGTAACGATTTTCGAGGCGATTGCACTGGTAGTGCTGGTGGTGATTCTGTTCCTGCAGAACTTCCGGGCTGCCATGATTCCCATCCTCGCTATTCCCGTATCGCTGGTGGGCACCTTCGCGGTGATGGCGATGTTCGGCTTCAGCCTGAACAACCTGACGCTGTTCGGGCTGGTGCTGGCAATCGGGATCGTGGTCGATGACGCCATCGTGGTGGTGGAGAATGTCGAGCGGAACCTGCGCGAGGGCCTCGCCCCCCGCGAGGCGGCGCACCGCACAATGGACGAGGTCGGGGCCGCCCTGGTAGCCATAGCCCTGGTGCTGTCGGCGGTATTTATCCCCGCGGCTTTTGTGTCCGGCATCACCGGCCAGTTTTTCCAGCAGTTTGCGCTGACCATAGCCTCGGCAACTGTCATTTCGGCGTTCGTCTCGCTGACCCTGAGCCCGGCGCTTGCCGCCTTGATACTGAGACCGCCTGGGGCAGCGCCGTCGCGTTCGGGCCTGTTGCGCCGGCTGCAGCATGTATTCAAGGGATTCGAGCGCGGCCTGGAGCGCCTGGCGGGGCGCTATGCACGCCTGGTTGCGACGATCGTCCGCCGGGGCGCAGTCGTCGCCGGAATTTATCTCTTGCTGATCGGCCTGGCCGGGGTCCAGTTCTCCCTGGTGCCCAGTGGCTTTATCCCGACCCTGGACCAGGGCTACGTGATGGTGTCCGTGCAACTTCCCCCTGGCGCCGAGTTCGAGCGGACTGAGCGTGTGGTGACCGCGGCGATCGACAAACTGCTCGCGATCGAGGGTGTGAAGAATACTGTCGGATTCGCGGGTTTCTCTGCATTGACATCCTTGACGGGCCCGAACGTCGCGACACTTTTCACCAGCTTTGTACCTTACGATCAACGCGAGGCCAAGGGCTTGGGCTTCGAGCAAATGGTCGAGCAGCTGCGAAAAGTCATGGCTGACATCGATGAAGCCTCCGTGCTGGTAATCAATCCTCCGCCGGTGCGGGGCCTCGGCTATTCCGGGGGGTTCCGCATGATGCTGCAGGACCGAGCCGGGCGCGGTCTGGATACGCTGGCGGCCGCGGCCGGGGACATGGCGGGCACGGCAAACCGGACGCCCGGCTTGACGCGGGTCTTCACGCTGTTTGACACACGCACCCCGCAGCTCTACCTGGATGTGGATCGGGTCCGCGCGGAGCAGCTCGGCGTGCCCGTGGAAAACGTATTCGAGGCGCTCGAGGTGTATTTTGGTTCCGCTTTCATCAACGATTTCAATCTGCTGGGGCGGACCTTTCAGGTGACCGCCCAGGCCGATGCGCAATACCGTCGATCTCCCCGTGATCTGTTGAGCCTGCGCACACGCAACCGGTCCGGCGAACCGGTGCCGCTGGGTTCCGTCGCCACCGCCGAGTACCGCACGGCGCCTTACAGCGTGGAGCGGTACAACCTTTATCCCGCCGTCTCCGTATTCGGCAGCGCAGCGCCCGGCTCGGGTTCGGGCGAGGCGCTGGTGGCGATGGAGGCGCTGGCCGCCGGGCAACTACCTGATGGCCTCGGCTTCGAGTGGACAGATCTTGCCTACCAGCAGAAAACTGCGGGAAATGTCGGGATGGCGGTATTCGCGCTCGCCGTGCTGTTCGTGTTCCTGGTGCTGGCCGCGCAGTATGAAAGCTGGATGCTGCCACTGGCTATCGTCCTCATAGTGCCGATGTGCGTCCTGTCGGCGCTGTTCGGCGTCTGGCTTACTGGCTGGGACAACAATGTGCTGGTGCAGGTGGGCCTGATCGTGCTGGTTGGCCTGGCGGCGAAAAACGCTATTCTTATAGTGGAGTTCGCCAGGCAGCAGGAGGAGGGCGGCAGGAGCCGATTTGAGGCCGCAAGCATAGCCGCGCGTCTGCGTCTGCGTCCCATCCTGATGACTTCGCTGGCCTTTATACTCGGGGTGTTGCCCCTGGTGTTTGCTGTCGGGCCGGGCGCTGAGATGCGCCAGACCCTGGGCATCACCGTATTTTCCGGGATGCTGGGCGTGACGGCTTTCGGGCTGTTGTTTACGCCCGTTTTTTATGTGCTGTGTCGACGGCTTGAGCAACGCTTCTCAGGGAAACCCGGCCCGTCGGCCGGAGCAATCATTGCCGAAGGCAAGCAGGTTGGTACGGACGAGTGACGATGCCTGCTCGTCAGTGCATCAGGAAAAACTGCATTGAATGGGGTGCTAAAGAAAAGTTTGCCGGACCCGCCTAAGTGTGCGGGCCCGGCAAAATTTGTTGTGCTTACCGACCCTGAAACCTATCCCGCCAACCTGTCGAACTCCAGTTCCGGGAAGTCTGCAGCAACGGACTCACGCAACTTGTCGTAGTAGACGTTCGCACCACCGAAGTAAATCAACACCCGCGGTTTGTGGCCCTCTATGTTGGCGCCCATCATCCAGGAGTGCACCTGATCCCCCTCGTCCATCAGGGTCTGTGCGTGAACTTCAGCGACATGAGCTGACCACTCATCCTCGGCTTGCTGCCTGGGGGCACACACGTCGTAGCCCTCGCTCTCCATCTTCTTTATGCAGTCGGCAATCCACATTGCATTCTGCTCAATGGAAGTCGGCAGATTGGCGAATGGGGCCTGGGGTCCTGTCACGACGAACATATTGGGAAAATCTGCCACGCACACACCCATGATGGCATTGGAAGTCTTTTCCCATTTCTCCCGCAGGGTCTGGCCGCTTTTCCCCCGAATGGGGAAAGCTTCCAGGGCGCCAGTGTAGGCCCTGAAGCCCGTGGCGATTACGATAATATCGAACTCATAGTCGTTTTCCGTGGTCCGCACACCGCTTTCAGTTATCTCTGCAATCGGCTCCCGGTCCTTGATGTCGACCAGGTGGACGTTGTCGCGGTTGAAAGCCTCCAGGTAGCCGTGATCCAGGGGCGGTCGCTTGGCGAAAAGTGGATATTCGCCGACTTCCGGGGTAAGCAGTTCGGCGATCTCGGGATCATCGACCCGCTCTTTCATCTTATCGATGATGAACTGGGAAGCTGCCCTGTTCGCCTCGGGATTGGAGAGCAGGTCGTCAAAGGTCTCGAAGACCCAGCGAAAACTGCCGTTCCAGTTTTCCTCGAATATCCGCTGCACTTCCTCCGGTGAGGTATCGGCCACGTTGCGGCCGACGGGGCTGTCGAAGGCCATGCCGAACACGTGATTACGACACTTGGCGACGATCTCGTCGTAGTTTTCCTTGATCTCCTTTTCCCACTCCGGCGTCATGGGTTTCTGCATGGCGGGCAGGATGAAGTTCGACGTGCGCTGGAATACGGTCACGCTCTTGGCGGTTTTGGCCATGACCGGCACCATCTGCACGGTAGTGGCGCCGGCGCCGATTATGCCAACCCGCTTGCCGGCGTAATCGAGACCCTCCGGCCAGCGGGAGGAGTGGAACAGGGGTCCCTTGAAAGTGTCCATGCCCTTGATGTCTGGTATCACCGGCTCCGAGATCATGCCCATACCGCTGATGAAGTACTTGCAGGTATAGGTGTCGCCGTCGCCCGTGGTGACCAGCCAGTGACCACTGTCGGCCTGGTACTCGGCGCTGACGATCTCTGTGTTCAATTGAATGTCTGGCCACATCTTGCACTTGTCTGCGACGAAATGCATGTAGTCGAGTGTTTCTTTCCAGTCGGGGTAGCGGGCGGTCCAGGACCATTCCTGCAGCAGTTCCCTGGAGAAGGTAAGGCAGTAGTAGTAACTCTCACTGTCCGTCATCGCGCCCGGATACCGGTTCCAGGTCCAGGTGCCACCGATATCAGCCGCGCGGTCGAAAACCTTGACAGAGACACCGGCTTCCCGCAGGTAGTGAATCAGGCTGAGGCCGGCAAAGCCGGCACCTATGACTATCGCATCGTAGTCTGGTTTTTGCTGCGTGCTCATGATCGTTTTCCTCGTATTATGATTATGGAGCTTAACTGTATTGTCGGTTTATTTGCCGCCGTCAAGGTAGTGGCCGTATTTCTTCATCGCGTGTTCGCGTTGCGTTGGGGTGTGGTAGGTCGGGAACAGGCCCGGTGCCGGCTTGTGATCGCGCAGCACAGTCCTGGCGACGGTAACCTTGTGCACCTCAGTCGGGCCGTCCACCACGCCCAGCTCCGGTATATCGGCCCACATGTACATAAGTGGTATTTCATCAGACATCCCGAGACTGCCGTGCAGATGCATGGCGCGATAGACAACCTCCTGCAGAACCCTGGGGGTAGCCGCCTTTATCGCCGCTATTTCCTTGCGTACTTCGCGATTATATTCCTTGTACTTGTCGATAAGCCACGCCGTATACAGAACGTGCAGGCGGTACTGCAGGATCTGCGTGTAGCTGTCGGCAATTTTCTCCTGCGTCAGTTGCTTGTTGGCCAGCAGCTCTCCTTTTGTGGTTCTGCTCAGGGCGCGCTCGCACATCATATCCATTACTTTCTTCAGTTTACCCACGCTGCGCATGGCGTGGTGGACACGACCGCCGCCCAGACGGGTCTGCGCAACCAGGAAACCCTGCCCTTCCTCGCCCAGCAGATGATCCGCCGGCACCCGGCAATTCGTGAATCGAATATAGGCATGCACGCCGTCACCCTGTTCCACATAGGGACCAACAGCAGAATTGCGGAGGATCTCCATGCCGGGTGTGCCTTTCTCTACCAGCACGATTGAAGCACCCTCATGGATGGGTACGTCTGTGTTGGTGACTACCATCACCAGCAGGAATTCGGAAAAACGGGCGTGAGACGCAAACCATTTCTCACCGTTAATCACCCACTCATCCCCATCGCGGGTGGCAGTGCAGGTAAACTCGGCCGGGTCGGCGCCAGCCTGCGGTTCCGTCATCGAGTAGCAGGAGGCGATCTTGCCATCGAGCAGAGGCTGCAGATACTTCTTCTTTTGATGCGGTGTGCCGAAATGGGCAAGAATCTCGGCGTTACCCGAGTCCGGCGCCTGGCAACCGAACACGCTTGGCCCAAAGCGGCTGCGACCCAGGATCTCATTCATCAGCCCCAGCTTGACCTGGCCGTAGCCGCCGCCACCCAGCTCCGGCCCGAGGTGGCAGGCCCACAGGCCTTTGTCTTTGACGATCTGCCTCAGCGGCGCCATGGCGGCGGCGGCGGGGGAGTCTGGATCCCAGGGGTCACCGGGACCGCGGAATACAAGGTCAAGCGGCTCAATTTCTTCGCGGGTAAAGGTGTCAATCCAGTCCAGTTGCGCCTGGAACTCACTGTCTGTTTCAAAACTCCAGCTCACTCGGTAGTCCTCTTGTAGTTGCTGCTAGTAGCTGCCGCTGAATGTGCGATTGGCGCCAGCGTGCTGGTCTCGGTTGGATCGGACGCTTTTCAGGTTGACTTCGCGTTGGGCTAGTTTAAACTTACTAGACACAAACAAGCAAATAAAAAGTGGCGTCCCGGGCGATATGAATAACGATAAAGTATGGCTGGTCACAGGTGCTTCTCGAGGTATTGGCCTTGCTGTGGCAAAACGCGTGCTGGCCTCGGGAGATCGTGTGGCGATTCTTGCGCGCGGCGCCGAGATAACAGATATAGCTTCAGGCCTGGGAGAATCGTGCATGGCTTGCCGGGCAGATATATCGCGCCGTGACCAGGTAGACGAGGCTGTCTCCCGGATCCTGTCCAGGTGGGGGCGCATTGACGTGGTGGTCAACAATGCCGGTGCACATCGCGGTGGCAAACTCGGCCGCCTGAGCCCGGAGGACTGGCAAACTGTCATCGACACTAATCTCACCGGTGCGCTCAACGTCATTACCGCGGCTTCCGCGGAACTCAAGGCCGGTGGCGCCGTCATCAATATAGGGGCGGTAGTGGGATTCAGGGGCTTTCCGGGCGATGCAGCCTATGCTGCCTCCAAGGCAGGCATTGCCGGCCTCACCCGGGCGCTGGCGATCGAGCTCGCGCCGCGGGGTATAACCGTGAATCTTGTCATACCCGGGCTGGTACTCACGGAGATGACCGGGGCTTTGTCGGAAAAGGCCCTTGAATCGATGCGAAAAAAGATACCCCTGGGTCGATTTGGTGAGCCTGAAGAGATTGCCGAGGTAGTGGAGTGGACCGCGAGAGCCCGGTATATGACAGGCGCGTTCGTGCCGGCCGATGGCGGACTTATGAGCAGCTTCGGCGTGCTGGGTTAGTCTTGTGAGTGACAATTATCCCTTGTTGCAAGCCTGGATCAGCAGGCATCTCGGTCGCGAAGGCGCCAGGGTGGTGCGCGAACTCAGTGGCGGCAATTCGAATGTCACGTTGCTGGTGGATACCAACCAGGGCAAGTTGGTTTTGCGTACGCCGCCCGCCGATACCATCTCTCCCACCGCGCATCGCGGCGTTGAGCGTGAGGCCCGCGTCATGTCTGCTTTGCGAGGACATGCCCCGGTACCGGAGGTATTGGGTTGGTGTGGCGACAGCGAGGTAATAGGGCGCCAGTTCGCGTTAATCGAGTATATAGACGGTGTGTCGATAACAGCGCAGCTGCCCGACAGTTATGACGGTGTATCCGCAGTAAACGAACTGGGTGGGCAACTCGCTGACGCGCTGGCGGCCATAGCCATCGCTCCCTGGCAGAAACTGGACTTGGCAGGTTTCGGAAATCCTGAAAACTTTTTGCGGCGCCAGATAGAGCGCTGGCTGACGCTGCGTTCAAAGTCCGCAGTCAGGGAGCTCCCGCAGTTGGCCGTGCTCGGACAGTGGTTGCTGGACAATGTGCCCGCCTCGGCACCGGTGGGTGTTGTCCATGGCGATTATCATCTGGACAATACCCTGTGCAGTACAGCGCGCCCTGAGTTGTTGGCGGTGATCGACTGGGAAATGGCAACGATTGGCGACCCGCTCACGGATCTGGGCCTGTTCCTGATGTTCTGGGGCCCCAGGGCGGTTGATCCCCCGGGTTTTGCCCATGTGCAGGCCGTTACCCGCCGCGCGGGAGTGACAAGCCGTCGCGAGTTGGCCGCGCGCTGGTCGAATGCAACAGGCATTGCGCTGGACAACCTGGACTACTACATGTGCTACGCCTTCTGGCGCCTGGCTGCCATTGTGGAGGGGGCCTACGAGCTGTATGTCGCCGGTACCGTGGATACGCCGTATGCGAAAGGCCTCGAATATGATGTGCCGGCCCTGCTTGAAGAGGCGCGCATGGCAAAAGATGGAGACTGGTAAATGCATGCCACTATGATGCACTCCCCCATGACGGTGCAGCTTATTCTGGAGCATGGCGCGAGCACCTTCCCCGACAGTCAGGTAGGCGTTTTTGATGGTGAATCTGTCTCCCACACGTCGTACCGGCAAGTCGCGGATGGCGCGGTGCGCCTGGCGGCGGCCCTTGCTTCCCTCGGTGTTGTCATGGGCGATCGCGTTGGCACCTTCAGCTGGAACAATCTCGCGCACATGGAGGCCTACCTCGCCATACCCTCCATGGGCGCCGTCATGCATACCATCAATATCCGCCTCGCCGCCGAACAGATTGCCTACATTATCAATCATGCGGAAGACAAGGTAATTGTCCTGGATGCCAGCCTGCGCGACATATTCGCGCCGGTAGTACCGTTACTGAAGACTGTCGAACACATTCTGCTGGTAGGCGTGGCTGATGCGCTACCCGGGATCAACTGTCTTGACTACCAACAACTGCTGGCGAGTCAGCCGGCGAATTTTGACTGGCCTGAACTTGACGAGACCTCTGCCGCCGCAATCTGCTACACCAGTGGTACCACCGGTAACCCCAAGGGGGTCGTATACAGTCACCGGACAACCTTTGTTCATTCACTGGCGTCCAGGGCCACCGACACCTTTGGCGTATGCGAGCGTGATCGTATCCTCCTGTTGCCCTCGATGTTTCATGCCAATGCCTGGGGATTGCCCTACAGCGGCTGGATGAGTGGCAGTGATTTCGTGATGCCGGGTCCGCACGTGCAGTTGGATGGTTTGATCAGAATGATCAAGTCGGAGGCGCCCACGATCACGGCCATGGTGCCCACCATTCTCGGTGACCTGCTGCGGGCGGGTAAGCAGTCGGGGCTGGACATGAGCAGTTTTCGGATGCTGGTGTGCGGCGGCTCCTCAGTGCCACCGGTGATGATCGAGGGTGCCCGCAGTCAGTGGGGCGTTCCCGTGTTGCAGGGGTGGGGCATGACTGAAACCAGCCCCCTGTGTGCCTTGTCGCACCCGCCCAGGTCGCCAGGCCCGGAGGGCGAGACACCCTGGCGCGCCAAGAGTGGCCGGACGGTGCCCGGTGTTCAAGTGCGCGTGGTGGACGACAACGGTGAACCTTTGCCGCACGACGGTGAGACCGTGGGGGAATTACAGCTCAGGGGCCCCTGGATCACCGGGAGTTATTACCATGATGAGTCACCCGATGCGTTTACATCCGATGGTTGGCTTAGAACCGGCGACGTGGGACACATCGATGCGCGTCAATATGTGCAGTTAACTGATCGCACCAAGGATGTCATCAAGTCCGGGGGCGAATGGATTTCATCAGTGGATCTTGAGAACGCCTTGCTGGCACATCCACAGGTAGTGGAAGTGGGAGTGGTCGCCACGCCGGATGAGCGCTGGCAGGAACGACCACTGGCGATTGTCGTTCGCAAGGATTCAACGTTGACAGCGCGGGATTTGCAGGAGTTTCTGGGCCCGAGAGTCGCCAGGTTCTGGATCCCGGAATACTGGGCATTTGTGGACGAACTTGCCAAGACCAGCGTCGGTAAAATTGACAAAAAATACCTGCGCACCGCGCGGGAAAGAGGCGAACTTCCTGTGGAGTATACCCGGTGATCAGGGCGACTGTCGCGACAGGTAAAGAGCAGAAGGAATCCACAATGGTGTCTAAACCTGCAAAGAAGCCCGCGAAAGCCAAGGCAAAGAAAGTCAGTAAGCGTATGACTCAGGCGGAGCGTACAGCCTTGTCTGATCAGCGTATGTTCGACGCGGCTATCACGCTGATCAATCAACATGGCACGCAAAAAACAACTCTGAAGGAAATCGGCGAGCTCGCCGGATACAGCCGCGGCCTTGCCAATTACCGGTTCGGTTCCAAGGAGGCTTTTTTTAACGAACTGTTTTCGCGTTTCGATGCGCGCTGGAAGCAGCACATTCGATCCTATGTGGCAGATCAGTCAGGCATCGCAGCGGTGCGGTCCGCAGCAAAGGCGTTGAGGGACTTTTTGAAGCTGGAATCCGGATATATGCGAGCCATGTATATGCTCTGGTATGAATCCCTCGGCCACAACTCCGTCATTCTCAACCGCCTGTCCGACCATCATGATGTATACCGTAAGGATGCCGCGAATTGGATCAGACAGGGAATAGAGTGTGGCGAGATTGATCCCAGGATTAACCCTGAGCAGTTTGCCGTCCAGTATTGCGCGTACATTTTTGGCACGGTTTACCAGTGGCTGGTGAAACCGGAAGCACTGGACCTGGATGCTCTGTTCCGGGACTACGATCACAACATTATCAAACTGTTAAGCAAGTAGGAGTAAGTTTCATGGCATACCTGGAAAGAGAGAGCGGCAAGAGTGTCTACTACGAGGATTATGGCAGCGGCAACAGTGCGATTCTATTGATACACGGCTGGGGCATGAGCCTGCGCGCCTGGGACTATTCCCTGGACGCCTTGATCGAAAGCGGAGTCCGTGTAGTGGCGCTTGACCATCGCGGATGCGGCAACTCCGATAAGGATTTTGCTGACCTGGGCATCAAGGCGATAGCGGCCGACGTGGTGGCGCTGGTAGAGCATTTGAAACTTGAGCGCGTTGTACTCAACGGCTGGTCGTTGGGTGGCGCGGTCGCTGTAGAGGCCGCCGCCACACTCTCCGGGCGCTGCGCGGGGCTGTTTCTGACCTGCGCTGCCACCCCGGCCTATCTGCAAAAAAGCGATTTCCCCTTCGGTGGCACTGAGCAGGCGTTGGCCGATACGCTGGCTGCCATGTCCGCCGATCGGGTCAATTTTCTTGCCGCGCTGTCCCAGGGTGTGTGTGCCACCGAGGTAAGTGACGATGTAGTTCGCTGGATGTGGGCGATGTTCCTCACGGCCTCGCCCCAGGCCGCGAAGTCGCTGGCCGAGCTCGGCCCTCTGGACCAACGCGCCACGCTGTCCTCTTTGAAGGTGCCGATCCTGAGTCTCGTGGGTGCCAGGGACCAGGTGGTTGACCCCCAGGTGTGCCGCTCCGTCAGTGACTACAATCCAGGGGCCAGTGTTGTCGAGTTCGAGAACTCGGGCCACGCACCTTTTATTGACGAAGCCGCACGCTACAACAAAGAACTCATCGGCTTTCTTCAGAGCTGCCTCTAGACAAACCAGGACACACCTCAATGACATCGAAAGTGAACTACGGCTTGTGGTACGACTTCCGCAATCCGCAACAATGGCGCGTGCCGTTCGAGCGTTTCTACGCCGACAGGCTGCAGCAGATCACTGATGCTGAACAGCTGGGCTTTGAATCCTGCTGGCTCACCGAGCATCATTTCTGTGACGATGGATACACCCCGTCACCACTGGTGCTGGCCAGTGCGATTGGCGCCAGAACAAGGGCCATGCGCCTGGGTACCAACCTCATGCTGCTGCCACTGCACGATCCAGTCAGGGTCGCAGAGGATGCGGCGACAGTATCGCTCGTTACCGGAGGCCGCTTCGACCTGGGTGTTGGTATTGGCTACCGCCAGCTGGAGTTCGACCAGTTTGGCAGAACCCTGTCGCATCGACCCAGCCTGGTGGAGGAGGGTATCGAGATTCTCCGCCGTTGCTGGTCTGGCGAACGTGTGAATTTCTCGGGCAAGCGGTTCCAGGTCGGTGACCTGTGTGTGACTCCCGTCCCTGAACACCAGCCGGCCATTATGCTCGGCGGCATGGCTGTGCCCGCCATCGAGCGGGTGGCGCGTATAGCAGACGGGTTTTTGTGCACCGGCGGCCTCGGTCTCGACACTTACTGCGAAGCGCTGGTGAAGAATGGCAAAACGCCAGAGCAGGGCAGGGTGGCTCTGGGGTGTTGGGCTATTATTGCGGAGGATCCGGAGGCTGAGGCTGCGCGGGTTGGCGAGCATGTCCTGTACCAGGCCAATGAGTACATCAAATGGGGCGCCTTCGGTCCACCCGGGGAAACACCGCTGTTCGAGGACGCCAGATCCGCTATCGACAACGGGCTTTACCAGCTCTGGGATGCCGATACGGCCGTGCGGGAATTACAAAAAATGCTGGGGGACTACCCCGCGATCAGGGATATTCATTTCTGGGCCCAGTTCCCCGGCGAAAGCGTGGAGTCGGGTAATAGCCGCTTGCGCTACATCGCGGAGAAAGTGCTGCCCCGACTGCGCTAGGCCAGGCTGCCCGGCACACCCCGGACAATGTCGTGCCGGCCTTGTGTTCACCCGGAGGAGGGGGTCGCCGGGTCAGGGCAGCTCGAACACATACAGTGCTTCGCCGCCAGTGGGCTGGTATATCTCCGGACTAACCACGGCGGTTAAAGCGCGAAAGACTCCGATCCCGGTGGGTACCGCGATGAACTGCTTGCCATCGACGCCAAAACTGATCGGATAGCCGTGTAACGGCGCCCCCAGCCTGGTCTGCCATAACAGCTTGCCGTTATCGATATCAAATGCATTGAAGTAGCGATCCAGGTCACCGACGAATACCAGTCCTCCCGCAGTGGTCAATGCGCCGGTCATAAACATCGCGCGTTGCTCATGTGCCCAGCGCTCTGTCATCGTCTGCAGGTCCCACGACGCCAGTCGCCCCAGCATCCCCCTGGAGCCGGGCATCTCGTAGGTGCGGGAATCCGCGCCGTAGCCTCCAGAGCCGCTGACCTGCTCCACATTCCTGCCCACCATGTCCGAGCACAACTGGTGCAGTGGGATAATCAGGGCATTCGTTTCAGGGCTGTATGCTGCTGCCTGCCAATTGTGACCGCCATAGATACCAGGGCAGGCCCGGATGGTATCGCCTACCTTCGCGTGGAGGATGTCATCTCTATAGGTCACTTTGCCGCTGCGCTTGTCCACCTCGGAATAGATAGTCTGCGGCATGGTCTCCACGACTGCGATGTACTCACCGGTCTCGCGGTTGAGTTTCCACAGCAACCCGTCCTTACCGATGGTGACTACCAGCGGAGTACCCCCGCTGTCGACGAGCACCCGTTCAAATCCCACCTCCATGTCAATGGTCTCTCCGGGTATATGCTGGAAATACCACACCAGCTCACCGGTGTCCGGGCGCAGGGCGAGGGTGGAGTTGGTGTACAGTGCATCGTCCACTGGCGTCATGCCGCGACTTGCCGCCACCCAGGGTTTTGCCTGCGACGTGCCGATATAAAACAATTTGAGTTTTGGGTCGTAGGAACCGGCAATCCAGGTATCTCCCCCCGCGCGCATTTCGGCGGGCAAGCCCGCCCAGGTGTCGCCCCCTGCCGTACCAGGTAGTGCAATAGTGGAGGTGCGCCACAATTCCTCACCCGTATCGGCATTGTGCCCGGTGATAAAACAGCCTTCTTGCTTGTACCATTCACAGCCGTTTATCCCGCTCAGTACAACACCGTCTCCAATGATCGGTCCCGCGGTATGGGTGTAGCCCTGCTCAAAGTTGGCTTTTGCAGTGCGCCAGACTTCCCGGCCTGAGCGCGCATCAATAGCGACGATCGCCGCGTCGTAGGTCGCCATGTAGAGCTTGTCCTTGTAGATGGCGATATTGCGTGTGGGGCCGCCGAGGGTGCGTGCCGCCTCTGGAAACTGGTAGCGATACTCCCAGATGAGTTCACCGGAAGCTGCATCAAGGGCCTGAACAATATTGCCGGGATGCGTGAGATACATGACGCCCTGGTGAACAAGCGGCGTGACCTGGTTACTGCCCTCCGCCATGGTGAGAACCCAGGCCAGTTTCAGGTCTTTGACCGTATCGCGATTTATCTGTTTGAGGGGGCTGTATGCCTGCCCGTTCTGGCTGCGCCTCCAACTCAGCCAATCCTCCGGCGGTGGTGCTTGCAGCAGGGCGTCGGTGACGGCGGAAAAATTTTCCACCTCCCGGTTAACAAACCCACCCTTGGCCCGGGCGGCCTGGTCGATAGTGGCCGCACCTCCCCATTTCTCCCAGCTGATTTCCCCGGCATCTTCTCCCGTGGATTTTTCCAGGCCGGCCGCACTCGTGAACAACTTGCCCCCAGGGCCCGATGGGTCCTGGTTGGCCGCGATAAGGTAGCCGGCAATGTGCGCGTGCTGGGCATCGCTGAGGATACCCGCTTTACCTGGCGGCATATTAGCGCGCAGGTAGGCGACTAATGACATGGCGTCCTGGTCACGCCATTTGGAGAGGAATGCCTCGCCCAGCAGTGTGTTGCCATGAGCGGAGCCACGCAGCGTGGCGGAGTGGCAGGTGGCGCAGTGCTCCCGATACAGCGCTTCGCCGTTACCGAAGGCAGTCACAGCCCCGGTCAGCATCAGGGCGGTAAGCAGTTTCCGGGCAGACCGGCGGGTTTGATGATGAATAGTGGTACTTTTCAACGCGCCTGTCTGGGACAGATTACTGCTCATGACCCGTATCCTCGCTGTGCCTGTTGGGTGTGGCCTGCAAATAACTTGTTCGGAACAAGTAAAAAGAGTTTACAGGTATTGGATATGCTTGTCACATGATTTGCGTGGTGAAGCCAGGTGGGGAGATCCGGTCCGTAGTCGCATGCAATTCGGGTGTAACAGGCTCACAGGCACAAGGACAAATGAATTGATGTGGGCCGCCGAACCTTTTACAGTTTTGTATGCAATCACCGGCTACCCGGGGTGGTCGTGCTGGAGGAGATACAGCATGGGCCGGGCTGGTAGCGTATGCCACACAGGCGGAGGAATTATCGAGTGTCCGCAGAGCCGGTACGGAAGATTCACCATATCAACTTTCTGGTGCGTGATCTGGATGCCGCGGAGCAGCGTTACCGGCAGATGTTGGGGCTCGGGCCGGCAATTCGCGAAGCCCTGCCCGGTCGCGGCGTGCTGACCGCACGTTTCAGGATAGGCGAGGTGTGGCTGGTGTTGGTGCAACCCACGTCGGAGCAGGGCGAGCCAGCGCGGCATCTGCGCGACCACGGCGAGGGATTCTTCCTGATATCCTTTGGCGTAGACGATCTGGACGCCGCGATAGCAAGCGCTTGCGTCGCGGGCATGAGGCTCGGCTCCGGCCAGCCCAGGACCGGGCTGGGCGGCTGGCGGGTAATTGATTTCATCGCTGCCGATACATTTGGCGCCACAGTGCAGTTGACAGAGGATCACATCGCATACGACTATGAATCTCGGGAACCATCCGGGGATTCCGGCTGACGGGCTGGCGGAAAACAGCCAGTGCTACCGGGCAGCGGTGCGGTTCCAGTGAAAGTCACCGTTCTTTGTAGTGCGGGCGGCGAACTGGTGGGGACAAACCCCCTTAGCAAATGTTGGCGCTTATACTAAACGAGGGAAACATAATGCATAAGAAACTCATCTCCCAGGCCTTGCAGGCAAGCCTGGTCGCCCCCTTGCTGGCCATTCCCCAGTTCGCTTTCGCTGAAGAGGCGGCCCTTGAGGAAATTGTGGTGGTCGCCCGCCGGCGGTCCGAGGACCTGCAGGACGTGCCAATCGCGGTAACTGCTTTCACTGCCACCGATATCGCGAGTGCAGGCATCACCCGCCCCCAGGACTTCGTGTCACTCACACCCAACGTCTCAATGGTCGATTCCGCCAATGCGGGCGACACCCAGGTGACGATCCGCGGGCAGTACTCAACCCGCGATGCCGAGTCCACCTTCGCCTATGTAGTGGATGGCGTTCTCATCACCAATCCCAACGGCTTCAACGGTGAGCTGTACGATATCGAGCAGATAGAAGTCCTGAAGGGCCCCC
>JAHEBL010000051.1 GCA_024642265.1 Haliea sp.
TGCTCTGTGCCGGTCAGGCCAAACACTATCCCGAAAGCTTTCTCGTCAATGGCGAGCGCAAGCCCAACCCTGAGTCGCCCGACCGGGTCGACCGTTTATTGCGGGGGGCTCTTGCGGCGGGTCTCGAACACACCGAGCCCCGCGATTATGGCCTGGCTGCCATTGCCCGGGTACATACCCCGGAGTATCTGGCTTTTCTCAGGCACGCATACACGCGCTGGAGTCGTATTCCCGGTGCCGCCAGCGAGGTGACTCCCAACATTCATCCCACCAATCGGGATTGCGTCTACCCGGCATCGGTGGTGGCCCAGGCGGGCTACCATATGGCGGACGCGTCGGCGCCCATCGGTGCCGATACCTGGGAAAGTGCTCTCGCCAGTGCCTGGTCGGCCATCCACGCCAGTGAGATCGTAATGGCGGGCGACCCCGTCGCCTATGCGCTGTCGCGCCCGCCCGGCCATCATGCAGGTGCCGATATCGCCGGCGGATTCTGCTATTTGAACAATACGGCCATTGCCGCAGAGCAGCTGCGTACCCAATATCGATCAGTCGCCATTCTCGATATAGACCTGCACCACGGCAATGGCACACAGTCCATTTTTTACAATCGTGCCGATGTTCTGACCGTATCACTGCACGCGGACCCGGTGCGGTTTTACCCTTTTTTCTGGGGTCACGCCGCGGAGCGCGGCGTGGGTGCCGGGCTCGGATACAATTTGAACCTGCCGCTGCCCCGGGGCACCGGCGATGAGCTCTACCTGAAAGCACTGGAAGAGGCCTTTGCAAGGATCGAGGCATTTTCTCCGGATGCGCTGGTGATAGCGCTTGGCCTGGACGGCTTTGAAGGTGACCCGATTGCGGGCCTGGGCATCAGCAGCGAGGGCTACGGGATAATCGGCCAGGCGATCGCCAGAAGGCTTCGCTTGCCCACGGTGATAGTCCAGGAAGGGGGTTATCCCTGTGAAGAACTGGCAGACAACCTCACTCGGTTCCTGGCGGGCATGCAAGCGATGGTGAGGCCGTGAAAACAGCCACTGTGCAATCAGCGCCTGATATCGGCGCCATTCCTTTATGGATGGCGATCCTGCCTCTGTTCGTTCTGGTGTGCCTGCTGGCGGGCTCAGTCGGTCTGTTCGGGAGCGACGCCGCTTCCGGGCCCAGTCAGATTGCTTTGATGATCGCCGCGGCAGTGGCCTGTGGTCTCGGCATGCTTCGAGGACAGTCGTGGGCAGAGATTGAGCAGGCGCTGGTAGACGGCATCATGCTCGCCATGAAGGCCTGTCTCATCCTGTTGATGATCGGCGCGCTCATCGGCAGCTGGATGCTGGCCGGCACGGCCCCCGCGATCATCCACCTTGGACTCGGGGTACTGGACCCCGCCTGGTTCTATCCCGCCGCGATGATCGTGTGCGCGCTGGTCTCGGTTGCGATAGGAAGCTCCTGGACGACCGCGGCGACAGTGGGTCTGGCTTTGATCGGGATTGCCAATATTTTGGGAATACCGCCTGAAATTACCGCCGGTGCCGTTATCTCGGGCGCCTATTTTGGCGACAAAATGTCGCCGTTGTCCGACAGCACCAACCTTGCGCCGGCCATGGTTTCTGTCGATCTGTTTGTGCACATTAAACATATGTTCTGGACTACCGCGCCGTCCTTTGTAGCTGCGCTCTGCCTGTTTACATGGTTGGGCTGGGGCGGAGAGCAAACTGCGGGTGGCGATAGTGCCATTGTCAACGCGCGCCTGTTATTGGAACAAAACTACGCCCTTGGCTGGCCGGTATTCTGTCCACTGGTGCTGTTGCTGGGCTTGTCATTGACGCGGGTTCCTGCCTTGCCCACCATTTTTCTCGGCGCGGCGGCAGCTTGCGTCATTGCTGCATTTTACCAGAGCGAAAGTACCCGCCTGTTTGGAGACAGCTCCGGCACCCTTTCCAGCCATACCGCGGTGATCAAGGCCCTGTGGATATCTGTCAGTACCGGCTACACGGCCAGCACGGGCGATACCACGCTGGACTTATTGCTGTCGCGCGGCGGCATGGGCAGTATGCTTACCACCATCTGGCTGATCATCTCAGCAATGTGTTTTGGTGGCGTAATGGAACATACCGGGTTTCTGCGCCGCATAGTTATTGCGGCACTGAAAGGCGTACGCGGGACGGGCTCGCTGATTTTCACTACAGTTGTTACCTGTATTGGAATGAATATTATCGCTGCGGACCAATACATCTCTATTGTGCTGCCGGGACGAATGTACCAGATGGAGTTCAGGCGCCGGGGCCTGGCGCCGGAAAATCTGTCCAGGACACTGGAAGACGCCGGCACCATGACCTCGGCCCTGGTGCCCTGGAATACCTGTGGTGCCTTTATGGCTGTGACCCTGGGAGTGGCAACCCTCGATTATCTGCCCTACGCTTTTCTCAACCTGTTAAATCCGGTCATAGCGATTGTCTACGGCGTGTTCAACATCCGAATTACCCCTCTTGATAGTGGTGCCTGAAATGAACCCGGGAATCAACACAGCGAATCACCCCGGCTCACACCGGAACAGGCGAAGGCCAGGATGTCTGGATATTCCCTGGCGCTTACTGGTTTCGATCCTGCTGTCGACCCTGGCCGCGTCAGTTCACGCGCAGCGAGCGCGCGACCTCGGCATTGAATTTGACGGACTCCCGGGGCCGCTCAATGCCATCACCGACGTGGCCGGCGTCGCTGTCGGTCACACTACCCTGATCGCTGACACCGCAGATGGCCACGCCATTCGTACCGGCGTGACTGCAATCCTGCCACGCGGCAGCGGCAGCCTGATGGACCCGGTAATGGCCGCCACCTTCGCTCTCAATGGGAACGGCGAGATGACAGGCAGCGCCTGGGTCGAAGAATCCGGTCTTCTGGAGGGTCCTGTCATGCTCACCAACACGCATAGTGTCGGCATCGTGCGTGACGCCACCATTGCCTGGCGCATCCGCGCCGCAGGGCCCGACGCCAGTGGTTATACCTGGTCGCTACCGTTGGTAGCCGAGACCTGGGACGGCCATCTCAATGATATCAATGGTTTTCACGTCCAGGCCCAACACGCCGAGGCGGCGCTGGAAAGCGCAACCGGTGGAGCCGTTACGGAGGGCAATGTCGGCGGCGGCACCGGTATGATCTGTCATGAATACAAGTGCGGTATCGGCACCTCATCACGCGTTGTCGACGCTCCGGGCCAGGCCTATACCGTAGGTGTGCTGGTTCAGGCCAACTACGGTATGCGTGATAGCCTGAGTATTACAGGCGTACCTGTGGGTCGGCACATGCGCGATCACCGTGTTTACACCGAAGAGGACCCGCAAGCCAAGGAGAGCGGTTCCATCATTATCGTGGTGGCAACCGATGCTCCCCTGTTGCCGCATCAGCTGAAACGGTTGGCAAAGCGTGCAAGCCTCGGCCTGGCGCGCATGGGTTCTGTCGCAGGCAACGGCTCGGGTGATATTTTCATGGCGTTTGGCACCGGGAACCCGGCAAGCCAGACCGGCCTTCAACAAGTGTTGATGCTGGGCAATGAGCAGATGGACCCGCTTTTCACTGCCGTGGTGCAAGCTACAGAAGAATCTATCGTGAATGCCCTGGTCGCTGCCCGGGACATGGTGGGCGAGGGTGGGCACTACGCCAGGGCCATACCCCATGAGCAACTGGTTCATTGGCTGCAGCATTACCGGCGGCTTGCAAGGTAGCCAAATGCCACGCTCGTGCCCTCCTTTTGCCGCGCATTTTCACGCAGACAGGCGATCGGTCCCCGCTAAAGCAAAGGATAAAAAGAGCATGGCTCGATTCGGAAAGTTACGTTTTTTGGCCTGGCCGGTGACCTCCGTTATCAGCCTTGTGGTCTCTGCCACAGTAATGGCAGTCGAGCTGGAATTGCCTGAAGGGATTGTTACTCATCCCGACGGGAGAAAGCCGGTCGAGGAACTTTACCGCGCTTATACTTCTCTGGTGGGGAAGGGCTGGCATCTCGATATCATTGTCCGGTCGCAACCGCCGGGACGATCCTTCGCACTGCCCATCATTGCACTTCGTAGCCCCCGGGGCGGGGAAGCATGCTGGATTCTATCGGGTATTCACGGCGAGGAGCCGGCAGGACCCAATGCCATAGCGGATTCGATCGATGCCATAGCAGCGCTGGGTGAGCGGCAGGCGGTGGTGCTGTTGCCATTGAACAATCCGCAAGGTTACGTCAATAACTGGCGCTATCTCAATATGCAGGGCTATTCGGACACGATCGAGGGACAGAGCGTGGGCGATTCTTCTCACTTGCTGGCAGACCCTGAAAGCCCGGGTCGTGCCCGGGCAAGTGCCGCGTCCAGTGTGGAGGCGGATGCCATCACACGCTACGTTCTGGAGCATTCCGAACAATACCCGCCTGCTGCCAGCATCGACCTGCATGAGGACAATCTGATCAGTGAAGGCTATGTCTACTCTCAGGGCAAACTGGGTAGTGCCGAACCCCTCGCACAGGCTGCAGTGCGCACCCTGCAGGAAAACGGTATACCGCTCATGATGAGTGGTGAGACCCGGTTCGGTGAAGTCATCGATAACGCTATCATCGGTCCGGTTGTCGATGGGTCGATCGATGAACTCATGAGTGCCAGTTCCATTGTCGTTGACGGCCGGGTGCAGGCGGGGCCAGAAGCAGACATAGTGCTGGTATTCGAAACCCCGGCGAGTGAGATAGGCCTGCAGCAGCGGATCAGGGCGCATGCTGCCCTGTTGAGAAGTATCCGATCCTGTGGCCCCGAATTACGCGAGTAACCCGATTCTGAAACACACAGGGTTGTCTGCTTGCCTGTTCTGATGACCGCTGTCACACTTTTGTCGGTCCTGTTCCAGACCGGCCAGCACACGTATAGACCGTAGGTGATCATGAGCGATTCATTCAAGAGCGTTGCGGCGATGCTAGCCGATTTGCGGCCGGTCGATCCGGTTTATTGCGTTTACCCACATGTTTACCGGGCGGCTGCCGAGGAGTTTCTGACGGGTTTTCCCGGGCGGGTGCTCTATGCCATAAAGGCGAATAATGAGCCGAAGGTATTGCAGGCCTTGTTCCATGCGGGGATTCAACACGTCGATTGCGCGTCGTTGCAGGAGATCCGCGAGGTGCGTGCAATCAGTCATGATGCGCAGTGCTATTTCATGAACCCGGTGCGATTGCGCGGCGCGGCCCGAACAGCGCAGCAGGAGTTCGGTGTGCGCCATTTCGTTGTCGATCACGCAGACGGCCTCAAACTGCTACTCGGTGAGATCGATCCCCTTCAGGCCGTCATTTTTGTGCGCCTGGCCGTGCATCACAAGTCGGCAAGAGTCGACTTGTCCAGCAAGTTCGGCGCTTCGGCGGAAGAAACCCTCACATTGTTACAGGCTGTCGCCGATGCCGGTGCCGAACCCGCCCTCGCCTTTAACGTCGGCTCGCACGTCATGAGCCCCGACGCCTACGTGCACGCCATCAATACGGCCATAACCGTTCTTGAACGCCTGCCCTTCAAGTTGCGACTGATCGACATCGGCGGCGGCTACGCCAAACCGTACCCGGGCTTTGCGGCCCCACCGATGGCCGACTATTTTGCTGCGATCGTAGAGGCTGCACGATTTTCCTTGCTCGACAACGGCGAACTGATGGCTGAGCCGGGCAGGGCGCTTGCCGCCCCCGGACTTTCCGCGGTTGTTGAGGTATTGCTGCGCAAGGGCAACAGGCTTTACCTGAATGACGGACTGTATGGCGTTTTCTGGGAGCTGCGCTACCATGCGCACGATCGCTACCCGGCAAGGGCCTGGCGCGGGGCAGAGCCAATGACAGGAGAAACCCAGGCTTTCCAACTGCTTGGGCCGACCTGCGACTCGGACGACAAACTGCCGGGACTGGTGGATTTGCCAGCCGATATTGCTATCGGCGATTACATTGAATTTGGTTCGATCGGCGCCTACAGCCTGGGCGGCCGTTCGGATTTCAACGGGTTCTACAGCAACACGGTCGTCAACATCACCGATCCGTTATCACTGCCTCCAGGCTGATTTCTCAGTTCGATGAGAGTTCCCGGAGCATTGTGAGGTAGAAGGTGATCCCCGGCCCGATGTTGAGCAGGGGCATACGTTCATTGAGCCCGTGCGAATAATCATCAGAATCCTTTATCATCGTCGCGCTCGCGCCATAACTCGGGACCCCAATAGCCCGGTACCACATCGAGTCGGTGGCACTGACCGCCTGATGCGGTATGACCGGCACGTCGCCCCAGGCGGCCTTTACCGCCTTGCGAGCTGCCTGCAGGAAGTCATCGCGCATCGGTGAGGCGGCGGATTCGACCGAGTCGCCGCCGGTGATATCGTCGATTGTGATCTGCGGGTCGTCAATCACCTGCGTGAGTTCACTGCGGATTTTTTCGCGGGAATGTCCGGGAAATATGCGGCAATTGATATTGGCGGTGGCCCGCTGGGGCAGCGCGTTCTCGGCATGGCCGCCATTGATTGTGGTGACCACGCAAGTTGTGCCGATCTGGCCGACATAGTACGGGTTGTTACGCAACACAGTCAGCGCCGCCTCGTTGCCGGGGTCGGCGATAAAAGCCTTCAGTGCCCCGGCCAGTTCCGCATCCGATTCGATTGCCGACTCGGCGGTCAGCGAAGCGCGGGTGACGTGATTGGTTTCGGGCTTGAAATGGTAGGCGTCAATCTTCGCAATTGCATGAGCGAGCTGGACAATCGCATTGTCGGGCCGCGGTTGCGAACTGTGGCCACCGGGGTTGGTCACCCCGAGTTGATAGTCGACGTAGGTCTTCTCCGCGCCCTGCCATCTCCAGAAAGCGGGCAGGCCGGTCTGCTCGGAAAGTCGACCAGAGGGTCCGTCGATATTGAGAACCATGTCCGCATCCTTCAGTCGTTCCGCGATCAGCCTCGAAGTTGCCATGGTGGTTTCTTCGTCGCCTGAATAGGCGATCACA
Organism: Haliea sp.; assembly: GCA_024642265.1. Lineage (GTDB taxonomy): Bacteria > Pseudomonadota > Gammaproteobacteria > Pseudomonadales > Halieaceae > JARRPM01. The sequence continues at coordinate 6,969 of JAHEBL010000051.1, forward strand.
ATACCTTGTGTCGGTTTGAAGCCCTGGCGCCGCAGTTCAATCACTGCGCTGACGGCCAGCGCCGCGTCGAATTTGGCGTCACTCGCCCCGCGTCCAAGCAGGTAACCGTTCTCTACCAGCGGCTTGAAGGGGTCGCGCTCCCACTCCTCCGGTCTGGCCTCGACAACATCCATATGGGCGGATATCACAATAGGGCCGAGCGATGGGTCGCTGCCGGGCCAGGTGGCTATCAGATAGGCAGTATCCTCCAGGGGCACAATCTCGACATCCCCGTCGGACCAGCCGCCAGCGACCAGCGCATCACGAAACAGTTGGGCGACCTCGAATGTCTGATTTCCCACGCCGCGCACGGAACGGAGTGCAATCGCCTGTTTCGAAAGGTCGAGCGCCTGCGTGGCGGCCTCCGGATAATCCTGGGCCGTGACTATCGCGGCAAGGAGCATGGCGGGCGCAAACACAAGGCCCAGGCGGGAAGCAAGACTGTCTTTCATCGCAACATGAAACCCTGGGGGCTTAAACCCAACTTCTGAAACTCAAGTTCCTCGCCTTCAGGCACCTGCATATTTATCAACCTGTAAAAGCGGCGCCGTGCGGATATTCGGCTATGGGAATGTCGCGGATATAAAGCTCATCTTCCTGCCTGTCCAGTTGCCTGGCGTACATGTGCCCTGCGTACACGGCGTGCACCAGCGCGCCCGCTGCGTGGGCATCGCCAATGCGCTGTACCGATTTAATACCTGCTGCCGCAAACTCGGCTTGCCGCGCTGCCAATTGCTGATAAATCGTATCGTTCGGAAGGCGCAAGCCCACAATTACGACGGACTTTACCGCGACAGCGCTGGCCTTTCCGGTAAAAATATTGCTCAGGCTGGCCCGCTCACCGTCAAAATCATTCAGGAGCATCTGCGTGTGAACATCGACACTGCATTTTTCCAGGGCTTGATGCACATAGGGCAGTTCATTGGTCATAATGGTCCAGGCTGAAGCATGACCCGCCGGCGTGGCATAGCGCACCTGCAAACCCCGACGAGCTAAAGACTCGGCTATCACGCCGCCCATATAGTAATTATCAAAATCATAGACCAGTACCGGCCCTTTCGGCACGACGCCCGCAGCCAGGTCGTCCGGGGTATACACGTCCGGGCGATCGAGTTCACCTACCGGTATTTCCAGCGAGCTGTAGAGCGATTTTGTCCAGCAGGCACCGGTGGCTATGGCAATTTGCTGATGGCCCAGCCCGAAAATGTCCTCAACGCTCAATTCGCTATCCATGTAGAGATCGACATTGGCCATTTTCTTCAGGGCATAAAGCCGGTAGTCAGTAACTCGACCCCAGGCCTGCAGACCTGGCAATTGCGCTTCATAGACCAGGCGTCCACCCATTTCAGTTTGCTTTTCCGCAACGGTCACCTGGTAACCCCGTCTGGCGGCAACCAGTGCCGCTTCCAGGCCCGTGGGTCCCCCGCCCACAATCAGTATGCGATCATCACTGCCGCGCCTGGCATATCGTTCCGGGTGCCAGCCCTTGCGCCATTCCTCACCGGCCGTCGCATTCTGGGTGCAACGCACGGGCACGCCGTCATGCCAGCTGGAGATGCAGATGTTACAGCCTATGCATTCACGAATTTCACTCTCGCGCCCCTCATTGATCTTTCTGGGCAGGAAGGGGTCGGCGATGGATGGCCTTGCGCCGCCGATTAAATCCAGAATGCCGCGTTTGATTTGCGCCACCATGGTATCGGGAGAGGTGAATCTGCCGACGCCCACGACGGGTTTGCTGGTGACTTTCTTTACAAAATCTATGACCGGTTCGTGGGCACCTTCTTCACGGAATCGTGATGCCCCACAATCAGTAGGGCTGGAATCCATTTTTACATCCCACAAGTCAGGTAAGTCCGCCAACAAACTGACAACTTCATGGGCCTGCGAGGCGAAATGATCACTCGGCTTGGCTCGTAACTCCTCCAGGCTGATGCGCAGGGCAATGCCGCAGGTATCGCCAACCGCTTCTTTGGTGGCTTCGATGAGTTCCCTGACAAAGCGCACGCGATTGGCTACGCAGCCACCGTAGGCATCGGTTCGTCGATTGTACTCTTCCAACAGAAATTCATAACCCAGATAACCCATGCCTGCATAGATATAGACAATATCGAAGCCAGCTGACCTTGCGCGTTTCGCCGCGGCAACCTGCCACTTGATGACATCGCGTATATCCTTGCCATCCATGATTCTTGGTCGCAATTGCCCCATAAAACCCACATGGGTCGCTGCCCAGGGGATACCTGAGGGCGAATAGGGGGCCACGCGTGAAGTGCGATTCATTACCGATGCGCCGCCATGCCACAACTCTACCGCGGCCAGGGAGCCATGCTCATGGATAGCATCACAACTCAGGGCATGAGCGCGAACATCATTGTCATCCCACAGTCGTGCGAAGGGTAAAGGGCTGTCATCGGAAGAGGGGTGGGTAGATACCGCGCCGGTTGAAACAACACCCCAACCCCCTTCCGCCTTGGTGCCGCGGAACGCCGCCCTGACACGGGGATTGGCCTCGGTCATGCCGCTTGCGTGAGGCACCTGGTAGAAACGATTTGGCGCTTTGACCGGGCCTATAGCTACGGGCTCGAACAAAATGTCATAGCGCGCATTTCTACCCATCGAGGTCAATTCTCAGCCAACCGGTTCGCCCGTGAAACATGATAGTAGCAGGAAAGCGCGAATGGGTGACCAGGCCTGCTATCAGTCAGACTGGTCCATTTGCCTGTCGGCGCGGCTAAACAGAATGAAGAGGACGGACAGCATGGCGAAAGCAGCGCCCGTGGTCATGGCCACCTGCCAGCCAAGTGTGGCGGCAATAGCCGACAGCAGCAGGGCGTTGGCGAACCCCATCAGGTTGGCGCCGGTATTGAACAGTCCGTAGACCGCCCCCGCGTGGCGTCCACCGATTGCCGCGCCATTGGCACCGAATGCCCCCTCGGTAAACTGGTTGAAGAAGAAGCAGGCGCCCAGCATGAAAGCCGCCACATAGGCATCGGGATGCAATGCCACGCCAATAAGCAACAACGCGGATGTGCTGCAGCCAATAATGACCGGCATCCGGCAACCCCAGCGCACCCCGTATTTCAGACAAAATCTGTCACCCAGCCAGCCGCCGGCAAAAGCCCCGGCGGCGCCCGCCAGCCACTGTGCTGAAGTCAGGAACCCGGCCTCCTGGGCTCCCATTTCACGCACGGTCACCATGTAGTAGTAACCCCAGCTGAAAACCACGTAGAAAACAAAATTCATCGAGGAATAGCTGAGCATCACAAACAGGGCGTCCCGGTTCTTGAGCACCCGTCTCCAGGCAGATTCAGTAAGCGCTTCAGAGCCCCTATGCCCGGCCGGTGACGCCAGTAGAGTAAGCTCAGCTGCGTTGATGCCGGGATGATCTGCGGGGTGGTCACGTGCATACCACCACCACAGACTGCCCGCTATAAATGCGAATGGTGCCAATGCCAGAAAACCCGCACGCCAGCCATATTCATCTATCAACCAGGGCAACACCGAAGCAGTGACCGCCAGGCCCACCGTCAGGCCGGCGCTGGACAGTCCATTGGGCAATGCCCAGCCCCCCGGCGGGAACCAGCGCTCGATGGCGCTCACCATGATGGGGAAGACCGGCGCGTGGGAAGTGCCTACCAGAAACTGGATGGTCAGCAGAAACCCAATGACCATGTAAAGCGGGGCTACATCCCGCGCCGGTGTCAGGCTTGTGGTGGCGATGAGTGTACCCCAGGCTATCGTAATGGCAGCCATGGTAAACCGTGGCCCCTTGCGATCCCCCCAGCATCCGCCCGGAAATTGAAACAGGGCATAGCCCAGGGGAAACGCCGCCATGATCCAGCCCCACTGAATTTCCGTCAGCTGCAGGTCTTTCACCATGCTCGGGCCGGCGATGGACAGATTGCCGCGCAACAGGTAGGACACGAAACTGACGAATATCAGGATGGTCATGATGCGCCAGCGAACATTGCTGGGTTTCTGCTCGCCAACAGGCTCCGATAAGGGTTTGCTCCCTGTCATCCAATTCACTCTGCTGGTCTCCCCGGTGGCATCATGAACCAATGCATGCTGCGCCACAATCTTCCGGCAGCCGATAATAGTTGAGTGAGTACATTCGTAACACATGGGTTAAGCGCAGTAATCGGGCGGCATAAATGGTCTGGAAATTCACGCCCGGCCCGCCGGACCGCTCCCTCGCTGAAACATCAGGCTGGAACCTGGAGCAGAATCTGGTCAGAATATAACGATTACCGATTCGGCGAGTCTCTTCCTGATGTCCACCGTAGAGCTGAATGCACTGGAGGGACTTGAGCCCTCTCTACCCTCTTCGTGGTACCTCGAAGACCGGTATTATCAGCTGGAAAAAGAGCACATTTTTTTCACTGACTGGGTTTGCGTGGGCCGCGAGGAGGAGATTGCGACGGCCTCTGGTCACCGGGTGCTGGAACTCTACGGCGAAAGCATCTTGCTGCTGCGCAACCGCGAGGGCGTGCTGAAAGCATTCTACAATGTCTGCCGTCATCGTGGCGCTCGACTGTGCGCCGGAGATAACGACGATGATTCGATACTGGCGCTCAAGGGCGGCGTGGTGGGTGGGCGCAGCATCGTCTGTCCCTACCACGCGTGGACCTATGACCTGGACGGACAGTTGATAAAAGCCCCCTTCTTGAACAGTGCGACCGGCTTCGATATCAGCAATGTGCGATTGCACCCGGTAGCTGTGGAGTGTTGGGGCGGCTTTGTATTCCTCAATCTGACACCGGCCTCGGCCCCGCCCTTTGAAGACACCGTGGCCGTGGCCAGAAGGCGCTTCGGGAATTATCCCCTGGAAGACCTGCGCATTGCCCGCACTATTTCCTATGAGGTCAATGCCAACTGGAAAGTGCTGTGCGAAAACTACAATGAATGCTATCACTGCGGCCCTGTGCATCCGGAGTTGTGCCGTATAGTGCCTGCCTTCCGTGAGTCCGGGGGTGCTGGCCTGGATTGGGAGCGCGGCATACCCCATCGGCAGGGGGCCACCACTTTTACCTTCAGCGGAGAGTCCAGCCGGCGCAGTTTTCCGGGTCTGAGTGAAGACGAACAGGTACTGCACAAGGGGGAGCTGATATATCCCAACCTGTTCCTGAGCCTGGCGCGGGAGCATGTGACGTACTACATACTCAGGGCAGCCGGCCCGGGCCGAACCATTGTCGACTGTCATTTCCTGTTCGAACCCTATGAAATGGACAAGCCGGGTTTTGACCCCACGGATGCGACCGATTTCTGGCATCTGATCAACCGACAGGACTGGGCCATTTGCGAGCGGGTGCAGCAGGGCATGTCCGCGCGAGTACATGACCGCGGGGTGTACGCCCCTATGGAAGACTACAACCTGGATATCCGCAAATACGTGCTGGACCGCCTGAAACCGCATATCGATAATGAATGAGTCGCTTATGGCTAGCTGGGGAAATTTAGTTACGGTCAGCCTGGTTTCCAGGCCCAGGTACAGTGGTTGCACAAACTTGCTGCTGGCAGTAGTGACGCTTTTTTGTGCGCTGACGGCTGCCGCCGCCGAGCCGGCGTCGTCGCCGGACTTTGAGCACGAGCTGAATGAAGTGTGGATTCCGATGCCCGATGGTGTGCGCCTCGGCGCGGACCTGATCACCCCGATAGGCGGCATGCCGGGCGAAAAATATCCGGTCATACTGGAGTACGACCCCTACAGGAAAAACGAGTCACGCGCCGGTCGTTTCCCCATTTACGCCTATTTTGCGGCGCGCGGCTACATTGTGGCACGTGTTGACATTCGTGGTACAGGCAGCAGCGAGGGCCGACTGGTTCCACACGAATATTCCGATCAGGAGCTGGACGATGGCGAGAAAGTCATCGAGTGGCTGTCAAAGCACCCACTGTCCAATGGTAACGTGGGCATGTTCGGTATTTCATGGAGCGGCTTCAATGCGATTCAGCTGGCGATGCGACAGCCACCTGCCCTGAAAACGATAATCCCTGTCGATGCAACGGAGGATCTGTACCAGGACGATGTGCATTACATGGACGGGGTCATGCACATGGATAGCTGGGAGATGTCACAGGACCTGTACAACGCGCTTCCCGCCCCGCCGGGCTATGTGCTCGACCAGGACTATTTCGACAATCGCTTTGATACCGATCCCTGGATGCTGACCTACAAGGGCCAGCAGCGCGACGGACCGTTCTGGGACCGTGCATCGGCAAGAGACAAGTACGCGTCCATTCGAATTCCATCCTTTCACATTGGCGGTTGGTACGACGGCTATCGCGACAGCCTGCCGCGGATGCTGGAGAATCTCGAGGCCCCGGTGAAAGCGATGATCGGCCCCTGGATCCACACCTGGCCGCATGAGCCCTATCCGGAGCCGGGCATGGAGTGGCGTCACGAAGCCGTGCGTTGGTTCGATCAGTGGCTCAAGGGCAAGGACACCGGGATCATGGATGAGCCGGCTTTCGCCGTTTATGTACGCGACTGGCATCCACCAGGGCCGTATCTGGAGCACGCGCCCGGGCACTGGCGCTACGAGGATGGGTGGCCCATCAGCAGGATCAGGGATCGCTCCTACTATCCACAACGCGACCATGGCTTGTCGACACAGCCGTCGCCCGCAGCAGAACATCAGTTGCGTTACCAACCTTCCAACGGAGTAGAAGCCGGTGGGCCAGTGATGTGGTGGGGGGATGTTGCCCATGACCAGCGGCCTACGGACGCATTCAGCCTGGTGTATGACTCAGAGGTTCTGTCCGGGAAAGTGGAAATCCTGGGATTTCCGCGGGCTTTGCTTAAAGTCGCGGTCGATGCGCCACATGCCAACTGGTTCGTTCGCGTTTCAGATGTCGCCCCGGACGGTACCGTCACCCAGGTTACCGGCGCCGGGTTCAACGGAGCACACAGGCGGTCTGCGCGCTCACCGGAAACCATCAATCCCGGTGAGGTTTTCCCGCTGGATGTCGAAATGCATTTTACTTCCTGGGTGTTTCCAGCGGGTCACCGTATCCGATTCGCGGTGAGTAATGCCCAGTGGCCGATGATGTGGCCGACACCGTATCTGATGACCAGCAGCCTGTATCTTGGCGGGGATGACGGCACCCGATTTTTGTTGCCCGTTGTACCCGGCGGCGAAAGACGAGTTCCGTTGTTTCTGCCAGTGGCTCAGCACGAGGAACTCAAGGGTTATGAGTCTCTCGAAACGGGTACAAGCTCAGGCTATGGCGAAGTCGAAACCGTGACGCGCGATCTGCGCAATGGCGATGCTCTCGCCGTGGCAACCAATGGCAGCGCTTCGAGGTATCCCTGGGGGATACAGTCGACCCAGGAACGAATTGAACACAGGACGTCAGACCAGCATCCGGAGTCAACATCGATGAGCGGCGACTTTGAGATAAAAATGGAACTGGAAAACAGGGTTCTGCTACTTGAGGGCAAATCGGTGTTTTCCAGTGACCTGAATAACTTTCACCTGGAATATACCCGGCGCCTGAGTGAGAACGGCAAACTCGTCCGCGAACGTACCTGGTCAAAGACCTTTGCACGAGATCATCAATAGCATGTATTCATCGTCGTAACCTTGATTTGCAGGCCGGGTTGCGGGGTCCAATCGTTAAAGAAGCAGGAGTGGAAACATGTTCGTACGCGTATTGCGAAATCTGTGCGCCCTTTCAGTGGCGGGACTGATACCGTTGGCCGCCTCATCTGAAACTACTGTCGCCGGGGCTGAGGCGGCCGAACTGGTCCTGCGCAATGGCCATATATACACCATGGATGCACAGCGCAGCCTCGCCCAGGCTGTTGCCATTCGGGGTGGCAGAATTGTCTACGTGGGGGACGATGCCGGTGTGCAGCATTATACGGACAGCGCCACCCGGGTGGTGGACCTGAACCGGAAAATGGTGCTGCCGGCATTTCAGGACGCCCATATACATCCTGTCTCGGGAGGCGTCGCCTATTCAGGCTGCGCGTTGTTTGACATCGACACCCTGGCCCAGGTCCTGGAGAAAGTCTCGCAATGCAGCCTGGAAAACCCGGAGGCGGCATTCATTCGCGGAACCGGTTGGAACTGGGGAATCTTCCTCGAGGGTAAAGGGCCAGACCGTGCGTTACTGGACGCGATAGACAGCACCCGGCCAATTATTCTCGGGGACTCTGACGGACACACCCTCTGGCTGAATTCCGCCGCCCTGGTATTCGCTGGCATCGAGCGCACGACACCCGAGCCGGAAGGCGGAGAATTTGGCCGCAATGCAGCGGGTGAGCTGACCGGTACGCTGCTGGAAGGCCCGGCCATGGATATGCTCACAAGCAAATTACCCGCGCTCACGATCCAGGAAAAAGCTGAAGCGCTGCTGTATACCCAGCGCTATCTGCACAGTCTCGGCATTACTGCCATTCAGGACGCTTACGTGCGCCTGGCGGGCAATGATGCGGAAGCCTCGCTCGAGGTTTACCGCAAGCTTCAGGAGGAGGGCAAACTGGAATTGCGTGTGGTGGCCGCTTTGGCCTGGGAGCCGGGCGCCGGACTGGAGCAGATCGACGCATTGCGGGCGGCGCGCGAGAAATACAGTGACGGGCGACTGCAGGCCACGGCGGTTAAATTCTGGGCCGATGGCATACTGGAAAGCCATACCGCCAAGATGCTGGAACCCTATACCGATGACCCCGGAAGCGATGGACTGCTGATGGTGCCCCGGGCCGAATTGATGACTGCCGTACCTGCGCTGGACGCCACCGGGTTCCAGGTTCATATACATGCCATTGGCGACGCCACCGTGCGGTACGCGCTTGACGCCTTCGCCGCTGCGCGCAAGGCCAACGGTGTCCGCGACAGCCGGCACCTCACCGCTCACACCCAGATCGTGCACCCGGACGATATTGGTCGCTTTGACCGTCTGGACGTCCTGGCCGGTTTCTCCCCTTACTGGGCCTATGCCGATTCATACGTCGCCGAGATCAACCCGCCGCAAATCGGCGACAAACGCATGGGCTGGATGTACCCGATTCGCAGCATAATCGATTCCGGCGGCCGTGTTGTCTTTGGCAGCGACTGGTCCGTCTCTACCGCCGACCCGCTGCTGGGCATCGAAACGGCGGTAAGCCGCTATGATCCTGAGCCCGCCCCGGGTTCCACGCCGAATCCGGTGTTCCTGCCGGAGCAGCGTATCAGCCTGGACCAGGCCATAGCCGGCTATACCATCGATGCCGCCTATGCTAACTTCCTGGACGCCGATACCGGCTCCCTGCAGTTGGGTAAATACGCTGACCTGGTTGTGATCAGCGACAACCTGTTCGCCATACCGGTGGAGAAAATCTCGGACGCGAAGGTGACCGCGACCATGATAGAGGGCAAAGTGGTCTACGGCGAATTATAGGGAGTCAAGGGAGTAGTGGCTTGACAATACTTATTGCCTCCTCGGTGGTGCGCGGAAGTCAGCAGGGCGAAAGCCACGGTGGAGTCTACCTGGTTGATACGCAGCACAATACCTTCGAACAGGTTCTCGACTGGAATACCCAGAGTATCGACTGGCAGGGTCGGGGCTGGGACCGTGGGCTGCGAGGTATAGCCTTCGATGGTGAACAGATCTTTATGGCCGCCAGTAACGAGTTGTTCGTATACAGTCCCGATTTCAGGCTGCTCGCCTCCTATCGCAACCCCTTTCTCATGCACGCACATGAAATAGCGGTTCATGAACGACAGCTCTACCTCACGTCCACCGGTTTCGACAGCGTTCTGGGATTTGACCTTGACCGCCGCCAGTTCTGCTTCGGTATGCACGTTCAGCGCGTGGGCGGCGCGTTCCAGGCCCGCCTGTTCGACCCGATGGGTAGCCGGGGGCCGGCCGCGTCCAACGACCTGCATATCAATAGTGTATTCTGCAATGGCGATGGTATGTATATCAGTGGCCTGAAGACGGCAAGCTTGCTGCGTTACCATGGTGGCAGGCTCAAACGGTGGGCAAGCCTGCCGCGCGGCGTTCACAATGCCCGGCCGCTTGGCGATGGCGTGGTGTATAATCATACCGATGTAAACCAGGTGTGCTGGCAACTGCGGGAGCGCAGGCTCAGCCTGCCGGTCCCACAGTTTGAGCCGGAATCGTTGACGCACACCGGCGTGGACGAACTTCGTATTGCCAGGCCTGGCTTCGGTCGAGGGCTGTGTGTGCTCAACAACAATCTGATCGCCACCGGCTGCTCCCCGTCCACGGTGGCGGTACACGATCTGGAGCAGCAGGAAACGCTGAGCGTCACCACCCTGACAAGGGATGTGCGCAATGCAATCCACGGCCTGGAGCCCTGGCCGTTTTGAGGGCAGAGACCACCTTGATGCCAATAGCGAACCAGGCGTGAACCGAATGCATTCGTCATCACTTCCCGCGGCCATCCTGTGCCGGCTACTGTGGCTGGCCTGTTTTCTTTGCCCCATGGCGCAGGCTGCCGGTCAGCGGCTCTCGGTGCTCAGTTTCAACATCTGGGGTGGCGGTCTTAACCAGGGTGAATCCATCGCTGCCACTGCCGCTGCGATACGAGCGGCAGATGCCGACCTGGTGGGCTTGCAGGAGGTCCGCGCCGAGTCTGACTCCTGTACCGGCGAGCACTGCCCACCTACAGGGGAAGCGGTCAGCGTGGCCCTGGCAAAAGAGCTGGGATATCACCATTACGAACAGCGGCAGGTCAACGACGCGCTGTGGGCCAATGCCGTTCTGAGTCGTTACCCCATCCTCGGCGCGAGCGAGCACGACCTGGGTGTGCAGGTCGACGTGGCGGGGCGCAAGGTGGTTCTTTTCAATATCCATGCCACCGATTATCCCTACCAGCCCTACCAGTTGTTGCGCATCCCCTACGGCGCAGCGCCTTTTCTTGAGACCGCTGAACAGGCCGTTCAAAGTGCACGGCAGGCCCGGCATAGCGCCCTGGAACTGCTGCGTGCCGACCTGCAGTTTGCAGAGGGCGCGGACCTGGTACTGCTGACCGGAGACTTCAATGAGCCCTCAAGGCACGACTGGACAGCACGCGCAGTCGCCATGGGACGACACCCGGTGGCCGTGGATTGGCCTCTGACCCGGGCAATCGAGCGGCTTGGATTCGCCGATGCCTACCGCACCGCCCACCCGGATGAGGTGGCCAGCCCGGGTTTTACCTGGTCACCGCTCATCAGCGAGGGCGCCACGGATGACCATGCCGACCGTATCGATTATGTATTCGTATTCGGCCCGGCGTTCACAGTGACCGGCGCGAAGGTGGTGGGGGAGGGCAGCGACAGGGCCGATCTGGTGGTGAGCCCGTGGCCTTCCGACCATCGGGCCGTACTGGCCGAACTGGAGTTCTAGCCGCCGTGTATCTGATCTGTCCTTGCGCTCCCCGAAGCGAGCCCCATGAACCGCGCTGACCCACGGCAGAGCTTCAAGCAGGCCATAGCGCAGCTGCGTGCGGGCGATGCCCCCGGTGCCATCGAAAGCTGCCGCAGCGGTCTGGCGGACGCCCCGGCTGATGTAGACTTGCTGACCTTATTGGGTGTGGCGCTCTTGAACGCGAGGCAGCCGCGAGAGGCGCTGCCGCATCTGGAGCAGGCTATTGTACTCGCTCCACGCTTCGTTCCTGCCCTGGAAAACCTTGGGAAAGCCCTGCTGACGCTCGGCCGCTTCGAGGATGCCGCCGAGCATCTCAGGCGCGCGGCCGCGATAGCGCCGAATTCTGACGCGATACGCCTGAAACTGGCACATGCGCTGGCCGGTCTCGGGGAGGGGAGCGAGGCGGACCAGGTTTTTGAGCAGGCCTTCAGCCTGGCGCCGGAGCGGGGCAAGCTGGCCAAGGCCGGTGAACACCTGCGCGAAGGGCGTCCGGGCGAGTGTGAAGCCATCTGCAAGGAGTTGTTGAAACGCAATCCAGACGAGGTGAACGCAATGCGCCTGCTGGCGAAGGTGGCAATGGTCGCCGGGCGCTGGCGCAAGGCGGAAAATGTCCTGTACAGGGCGCTGCAACTCGCTCCCACCTTTGATGATGCCCGGCTGGACATGGCGCGGGTGCTCAAGGAACAGGACCGGGTGGAGGACGCCGTCGACTGCACCGGCGAAGTGGTCGAGCGCAGTCCGCGTCACGCCCCGGCCTGGTACCTGCACGCCAGCCTGCTGGCCATTGTCGGGCGATACGAGGAAGCGTTGGCGGCGTACGAGCGGGCTATCGCATTGCGCGCCTACAATCCACCCGCCTATATCGGTATGGGGCACCTGCTCAAGACACTGGGCCGGCAGGCCGAAGGTATCGAGGCCTATCGCACCGCCATCGAGCAGCAACCGGATTTCGCCGAGGTCTACTGGAGCCTCGCCAACCTGAAGACGTTTCGTTTTACGCCCGAGGAAATCGGTGTAATCGAAACCTATGTCGCGGGTGATCAACTCGACGATGACGCGCGGGTGCACTTTCTGTTCACCCTCGGCAAAGCCTACGAGGACCAGCGCGAGTTCGAACGATCCTTTGATTATTACCAGCAGGCCTGCGCCGTGCAGCGCATGCGTATAGTGTATGACCCGGTGGAAACCCAACTGCTGCACGAGCGTATCCGCAGCGTATTCAACGCGGAGTTTATCGCTTCGCGGGCGGGCCGGGGTTGCGATGACCCTGCGCCGATTTTTATCGTTGGTCTGCCGCGTTCCGGGTCGACGCTGATTGAGCAGATTCTCGCCAGCCACAGCCAGGTGGAAGGTACCGCGGAATTACCCGACGTGGGGCGGGTGATCAGCGGCCTGAGCAGGCAGGGAGGAGGCAAAACCTATCCCGAAGCCGTGGTGGATATGGAGGCCGAGGACTGGTGGGCAGCGGGAGAAAGTTACCTGCTGCGCACAGAAAGGCATCGCAGTGGCCTGGCCTATTTCACTGACAAGATGCCCAACAATTTTGCCAGCATCGGCATGATTCACCTGATGTTGCCAAATGCCAAAATCATCGATGCGCGCCGGCACCCGCTGGACAGCTGTTTTGGCAGCTTCAAACAGCACTTTGCCCTTGGTCAGACGTTCAGCTATGACCTGGAAGAACTGGGGGAATTCTACCTCGAGTACCGCGCCATGATGCGGCACTGGCATCGGGTGTTGCCGGGTAAGGTACTGGAGTTGCGCTATGAAGACATGGTCGCCGACCAGCTGACCCAGACGCGGCGCCTGCTTGATTTCTGTGGCCTGCCCTGGGAGGAGTCCTGCCTCCGGTTCCACGAAACCGAACGGGCGGTCCGCACGGCGAGTTCGGAACAGGTGCGCCAGCCCATATATAATTCATCAATCAACCACTGGCGTCATTTCCGCCGGCAACTGCAGCCGTTGATCGATGTGCTTGGTGAGGAACTGGACGGCTGGGAAACCTAGACCGCGCAGTCACATCCGCTGATCGGTTCCCGCGGCATGCGCCGCGGGGCATTATTCAGAAAAAATATCGACGTATGTTCAGGCCAACTGTGCGCGGCTGGCCGGTAATGACCCTGTCCCTGCCCCAGAAATAGTCGGCATTTGTATCGCGCAGAATGGTCTGTCGCTCATCCGTGAGGTTGTCCACGTACATCGAGATTTCCCAGCTGCTGTTTTTCACCCCAAGGCGCACATCGAAGGTGTCGTAGCCAGGATTTTTGGCGCGTCCGCCATAGCCGACACCGGTTGGATCGCCGTCATTGTCCACCAGACGGTTCCACGACGAGCCGGTGTAACTGTACTGCAGGCGCAAGTAGGCATCGGCCCCACCCAGCAGCGACACGGGCGTTGAATACTCGGCAAAGGCCGCGAGGTTGTCTTTCGATGCCAGTGGGAGTTGTGTGCCACCGGGCACATATAACGCCAGGTCGTCGGGCGCGCGCGCATCCGACACCTCGATCGCATCCGGGATTTCCGATTTGAACAGGTGGGTGGCAACCACTCCCAGGGTCCAGTTGTCGCTGATGAGGAAACTGGTATCAATATCCACCCCGTCCACCTCGGCATCCCCAACGTTGGCGATAACGGTCTGGAAGGGTTCACCAAACGCAAAGGAGGGGTCGGTCAGTTCAAGTTGCATATCCTCCCATTTCTGGTGGTAACCAATGATGTTGACCTGCAAACGACCGTCCAGCCAGCGGGATTTGATACCCGCCTCATAGTTTTTCAGCAGGTCAGAATCGTACTGTACGGGCAGCGAGGGTTCGCCCCGGGCGCGGTTGGTGCCGCCTGCACGGTAGCCTTCCGAGTACAGCGCGTACACCATCTGCTCCTCCCCGAAAAAGTACTGCAGAGCTACCTTGGGCAGCCAGCCATCGTCACCGGCGTTCGGTGTCACCACGGTGGGCGGCCCTGTACCCGGTAAGGTCTGGGTGTAACGGCGGTCGATGTCAGTATCGTACCAGCGGGCGCCCAGTAACAGTTTCCAGCTCTCGGTGAGACTGATCGTGGTTTCGCCAAATACCGCGTAGTCCGTGCGCGTGCTCTTTTCACTTGAGGAATAACTGATATCGGTGGGCTCGAGTTCGCCGTACAGGGCCTGGTATGCTGCGAACGCCTCGGTATCGGAATAACCGTCAAGGTGGGTGCCGTAGTCCCAGAACTGGTCGGCCTCCTGGTAGAAGAAGCCCAGCGTCCAGTCCCACCGCGAGGTACTTCCGGTCAGGCGCGTCTCCCAGGTCCAGCGTTTGTCCTTCTGATCGTTGCGGTAGAAACCCGAGGGGTCACCGTCATCCACGTCATAGCCCACGCCATTGAGCTCGCAGGCGGTGGCGAAATCGTAGACATTATAGGCGGCGTACTGCGTAGCGCAGTTGCCGCGTCCGTAAAAACCCAGCACCGAGTGATAGTACGCCACACCACTGGTGGCATCGATGGTATAGGACGTGTCCCGCTCGAAGTAAGCAAGCGCCGAGGTCAACTGCGCAAAGCCCAGGTCGCCTTCCACGCTTAACTGGTTATTCCACCACTCATCATCCCAGCTCTCTTCGAAGAACTTCACTGTTTCCAGGTCGCCGATGGTGGGGTCGTAATCGTTGAAGCCCTTCACCTTCGAGTCGCTGTAGTTGAAGATGTTGGTGAGTGCCCAATTGTCATTGAGCAGCCACTTGATCGAGGCGCGGCCGCCCAGCCAGTCGGCGCTGTTGATGTCATTGCCGACCACGTTGGCGTTGGTTTTGTTGCCGGCCACCTGCTCACCGGTTTCGGCATCGAGGCGCCCGGGGCTGGTGCCCAGCACGTTGTCGATATAACCCGCGTCCTTTGCCGCGAACCCGGTCAGGCGAATGGCCACCTTATCCTGAAGCAGGGGTATGTTGACCATGCCGTCGACATCCCAGCCAGTATCGCCTTTTTCGATATTGTTGGCGCCACCACCGGCATTCGCCTCGAACTGCGTCACATCCGGTTTGGCTACGATATAGCGCAGTGTGCCCGACTGGGAGCTGGCGCCATACAAGGTGCCCTGAGGCCCCGCCAGTGTCTCGATGCGCTCGAGATCAACAGGACGGATCTCCGGGGACTGTGCACCCGTTGTCAGCGGCTGCTCATCAAGATAAATCGCTGCGGAGGAGTCGGCAATGAACGGGCGCGGCGAATCGGCCAGGCCGCGAAACACGATTTTGTTGAAGCCCGCAGAGTAACCGACCACTGTCAGCGAAGGCACAAGCTTGGCGAGATCGTTCAGGTTGGCAATACCTGCCTTGTTGATATCCTCGGCACTGAATGACTGGATGGACTGGGGAATATCCTGGATATTTTCGTCGCGCTTGCGGGCGCTGACGATGACTTCCTCGAGCCGGATTTCACTGTTGCCGCTCTCGGTCTGGGCGTAAACACTCCCGGTGGAACCGGTGGCCAGTGCCGCAGAAATGGCGCTGTACAAGGTTTTGCGTTTCCAGCTGAGGGGCTTGGACCTGCTATTTACGTCTGTCATTTTTATTATCCACGTCCATAAAAGTGAACGCCGGCAAGCCGCCCCGGCCCGATTGTATAGAAACCTGCCGCGTATGATCTGCAGGGATCACACGGTTACTTCGTTTTCTTTTTGCTATTGGCAGTGTCAGCGCTTGCGATGAGCGCCAAAGCTAACCCGGCCGTATAGCCCGGAAATTACGGCAAGACCGGGGAATTGTCAACGTTCTCGACACGTTCCTATGGCGTTGCGCCAGCCAGCAGTGACAAGGCCCCATCGATCGCTGTGACCAGGGCCGCGAGCTCCGCTTCGCCGGTCTCCGGGCACACCAGCATCATGTTGTGGAAAGGCGTTATCATCACGCCCCGGTTCAACAGGTACAGGTGGATGAAATGCTCAAGTTTCAGGTCAAAGGCAGCTTCCGCCTCGCGCCCGGTGCGCGGCAGAGTTTCGCAGAACTGGAATTCGAGGCGCGACCCGATCCGGGTAATAGACCAGGGTGCTGCATGCCTGACGATACACTGTTGCAGGCGATCGTCCAGGCTCTGTGCCAGCCGTAGCATGGTGGCGTAGGCCGATGCCGTCATGACCTGGCTCAGGGTCGTGTGGATCAGGTGCATTGTGAACGCGTTGGCGGCAAGCGTCGTCCCCATTCCCGAGTGCCCATGGAAGCCCTCGTTCCGGGCTCTATCCTGGACCACGGCCATACGCCGGGCAAGATCCGCACTCGCCCCGTAAACCCCCGCGGGGATGCCGCCGGCAATGGGCTTGCCCAGCACCAGCATGTCCGGGTCCAGGCCGTACTCGCTCGTGTAGCCGCCCGGCCCGGTGCTGATGGTGTGGGTCTCGTCGATGATCAGGACTGTGCCATGCTCTCTGGTGAGCCGCCTCAGGGCATCGTGAAAGCCCGGATCCGGCAGCACCATGCCGACATTGGTCAGCGCCGGTTCGCACAGTACCGCGGCAATGTCCCCGGCGGCCAATGCTCGCTCCAGCGCCGGCACATCATTGAATTCGACGGCGACACTGTGCCTGGTGAGATCCTCTGCCTGCCCGATCAGTCCGGGCCGGTGAACCGTGTGGCCATCAATGACGCGAACGAAGCTCTCATCAACGGCGCCATGGTAGCAGCCGTCGAAAACCAGCACCTTGCTGCGACCTGTGACTGCCCTGGCCCAGCGCAGCACCGCTCTATTGGCATCGGACGCGGACAGGGTCACCTGCCAATAGGGCAGCCCGAACCGACGGGCGAGTTCCTGGCCGACCCACACGGCATCCGGTCCGGGCAGCATGGTGGTGAAGCCGTACGAGGCGCGTGACCGGATCGCATCCACGATCGCGGGGGGGGAATGGCCAAACATCGAACCGGTGTCGCCGAAACAGAAATCGACATACTCGTTGCCGTCCACATCGGTAAAGCGCGCCCCCCGGGCCCGTTCCACGAACAGTGGAAAAGGGGTCGACCAGTCGGACATCCACAGCATGGGCACTCCGCCGTAGAGATTCTCCCGGGCCGCGGCCGCCAGTTCCTCCGAACGTGGGTTGCGCTCCCGAAACAGCCGTCGTTCAGCGTTCGCGAGTTTCCGCAGCAGCTCATCGGCGGGACGCATCCAGCCGGGCCGTGTTCCTGCGTTCACGATCTGGATCCCCCGGCCGCGGGCATTCCCCGGCACGCCGCCACCAGCGCCGCGGCGGGTAGTAGCGCCAGTCGTCCGGCATAGCCGGTCAAATCCGATGAAACCCTGCTCATTGCTGAGCCTCCTGCGGCGGGGCATCTTGCGCTTACGGCTGCCGCTTAATCACCTTGAAGTCGAGTGACCGCGGCTCGTTCCAGTCAATCGTGAAAACGAGCACGGTACCACAATCACTGTTGGCCAGATAATACGTGCCAGGGTTTATACCTGTCCCTGATGGATAATAAATCGCGCTATCAACTCTGGTTGAGCACCCCAACGGATTCTGTCATCCATCCAGTACTGTTGATTTGCTCTTCAAACTGGCCCCTTATTGGTATGAGCCCCCGGCCATGCGCCCATACAGCGGGCGAATTCACCTGCCACTGAACAGGATCTGCGTGACGACACGAACCACTGATGTACAGGCCTCCGGTTGGGGTGCTATTTGTAACTACTTCAAAAGCGTCGCTGTGCTCCAGGACAATAGCCGTGCCTATTGGGGAGTATTGGCTGGCCGACTTTTAACCAATTGGTCGCTGGGCTGGGCGCCCCCGTTGAATCCAGCGCGAAGTAGTGGGTGTTGCCCGCGCACGCTTTTATGCGGCGCAGCCGTCCCGGCTGCGCCTGTGGCGAGCCTGCTATCGGTTCATTTAACGTCGGCAACCGGAACCATGATATGTGCATAGGGGGTATCTCCCCACATAACGTACGGGCCGCCGCCGGAGGGGTCGTCAGTAATACCTTTCAGCAGCTCTTTCGGCACGACTATCATCAGGTGCGGGCCGGTTTCGACATAGTCGGCGGCTGCTTTCGGGTTGGGATTAAACGGGTCGGAGTTGCTTACACCCGCACCAATATCGCCTTGCAGCATATAGGAAATCCCGACACCATCAGCGACAAAATCTCCCTTGTTTCCCATCGCCATCATCATTTTCATCCAGATGCCGTCATTACACATGGCCGCGCCGTCGCCCGGCATCGTGTCGGGCATGCAAGTCCAGCCATTAGTGCCCTTGGCTACAACCTTGCCATCGACCATGACTGTAGCATCTGCGCTGATTGAAGCCGGGGCGGCCGATCTTGCGTGGGCGATTCGTTTGTCGAGGTCGTCTTGCGCCACGCTGCTACCTGCCATGGCCAGTAAAGTTACAGCACTCAATACAATCTTAAGCTTGGTCATTATCGCTATCTCCGCAGTGTATTCCTATGGATGCCTGTATCACGGATCAGTTGTGGGCATCCGGATTAAAGAGTGTAGTCCAATATCGGTCGGGCAACGCCAGAACTCGGGGGGTGATCCGGTGGAGCGTGCGGACGGCGATAAAAAGATCACGCCTCCAGAAACAGGGAATCGAGTGCACCGAAGCCGCTGTGAACCCCGCCTTCAGTGACATCCGGCGGCTTCGAGCGCACAAGGTAGCCGATAAGGCCTGGTTGTTGATTGCCCGTGGGTAACGCCTGCGCACCCAGGTGAGCGCTAAAGAATCCGATTTCACTGACCAGGCCCTCGACCCTTTGGGCCTTTC
>JAHEBL010000159.1:0-3293 GCA_024642265.1 Haliea sp.
AGGAGCTGGACACCCTGCGCCTGTGGGCCATGTCCAAGGCGATGACCATCGCCGGGGGCAGCTCGGAAATACAGCTGAACGTCATTGCCAAAAGCGTGCTGGCACTGCCCCAGTCCGGGGAGAAGTAGGACATGTCACTGGTATTGAATGAAGAGCAGCGGCTGCTGCGGGACACGGCCCGTGATTTTCTCGCCGCCAATGCCCCGGTGGCGGCCCTGCGCAAACTGCGCGATGAGCGCGATCCGCTCGGTTACGCACCACAACTGTGGCAGCAGATGGTCGAGCTGGGCTGGGCCAGCATCATACTTCCCGAGGAGTACGGCGGGCTCGATTTCGGCTTCACAGGCCTTGGCGTGGTGATCGAGGAATGCGGCCGCACCCTGGCCGCTTCACCCCTGTTTGCCTCGGCCGTGGTCGGCGCGTCCGCCATTCTGCTGGGGGGCAACCCGGCGCAGAAATCGGCCCTGCTGCCGGACATCGCCAGCGGTGAACTGACCCTTGCGCTGGCCCTGGAAGAGTCGCACCATCACCGGCCCAGCGATATCGCCACCACTGCCCGGCGCGACGGGCAGGACTTTATCGTCAACGGCAACAAGACCTTCGTACTGGACGGCCACAGCGCCGCAAAATTGATCGTGGTGGCACGCAGCAGCGGCGAGCAGCGCAGTCGCGAGGGGCTGACCCTGCTGCTGGTGGATCGCGACACCGCCGGCGTCAGCTGCAGGCGCACCATCATGGCCGACAGCCGCAATGCCGCCAACCTGGTGTTTGACAATGTCAGGGTGGCCGGCGATGCCCTTATCGGAGAGGAAGGCAACGGCTGGCCGGTGCTGGAGGCGGTCCTGGACCGGGCCCGCATCGCTATTGCCGCGGAGATGATGGGTTGCGCGCTGGAAGCCTTTGAGCGCACGGTGGCCTACCTGAAAGAACGGGAACAGTTCGGTGCACTGATCGGCAGTTTCCAGGCGCTGCAACACCGGGCCGCGCAAATGCAGGCCGACATCGAACTGTGCCGCTCGGTCCTGCTGCAGGCGCTCAGCGCTGTGGACGAAACGCCGGACCAGTTACCACTGCTGGCCAGCCTTGCCAAGGCAAAACTGAACGAGCTGGTGAAACGCGTGACCAACGAGGCGGTGCAAATGCACGGCGGCATCGGCGTAACCGACGAGCTGGAGATAGGTTTCTTTCTCAAGCGGGCCCGGGTGACGATGCAGGTCTTCGGGGACACCGGGTTTCACAAGGACCGCTACGCTACACTCTGTGGTTACTGACATAATTCTGGAGATGACGAGGACGACATGGAAGCGCAAGACAAGATCAGGGCAGTTGAACAGTACGTCGAGGCCTTTGCCAATACGGATATCGATATCATCCGCAGGATGTATGCGGACAACGCCACGGTGGAAGACCCCGTGGGCACCCCCGTCCACGCGGGCCTGGATGCCATCTGCACCTTCTACGAGGGTGCGCTCAAGGCCGGCGCGAAGCTGGCCCTCACGGGTAAGCCGCGCTGCGCCGGTAACGCCGTCGCCTTTCCCTTCCAGGTGACAATGCCCGGCCTGGTCATCGATGTCATCGATGTTTTCGAGTTTGACAAGGACGGCAAGGTTGCCAGCATGAAGGCCTACTGGGGTCCGGAGAACATGCAGACCTGATGGCAAGGGCAGAGCTGTAACGAGAGGTGCGAAGATGGAAATCAACGGTATAGCCCACACGTTCCTGACGGTCGGCGACTTTCCGACCGCCAGGGCTTTTTACGGCCAGCTGCTGCCCTTCCTGGGCCTGCGCCCGGTGCTGGACGGCGACGGCATGTACTACTGCGTGGGGGGCCGGACCGCGGTGGGCATTCGCGCCAGCGAACAGCAGGATTCGCACAACCGCTTCGACCAGCACCGCAGCGGCCTGCACCACCTGTGTTTTCGGGTGCGCGAGCGGCAGGACGTGGACGAACTGCACCGCTTCCTGCAAACCACACAAGCCCGTATCGTGCATCCTCCCCAGGAGGACGGCTGGGCGCCGGGCTACTACTCGGTGCTGTTCGAGGACCCGGAGGGCATCCGGCTTGAGGCCAACTTTGTGCCGGGCAAGGGTTTGCTGGAGTGACGGGCCAGGCCTGCGGGCGGCCACAATTGATCCAGAACAATCGCTGCAACCGCGTTGTGGCGTTATAATCCCGCTCCGGAGGTAACCCATGTTTGCATACACCACACCCTTGATCGGCGGGCTGCTGATTGGCGCGGCCTCGGTCGCACTGATGTTTTTACTGGGCCGCATCGCCGGCATTGCCGGGATTGTCTGGGGCGCCATATCGGCCCAGCCGGATAATCTCTGGCGCTGGCTGTTTATCGTCGGCCTGGTGGTCGGCCCGGTGCTCTACCACCTGTTGGCGGGCGTTCCCAACCCCCCGCCCAGCCCACTGCCCTGGTGGCAGGCGGTCGCCGGCGGCCTGCTGGTGGGTTTCGGCGTGCGCATGGGCAGCGGCTGCACCAGCGGCCACGGCGTCTGCGGCATCGGCCGCCTGTCGCCGCGTTCGCTGGCAGCCACCTGTACGTTCATGGCAACCGGAATCGCGGCGGTATACGTGATCCGCCACCTGCTGCCGGGGGTACTGGTATGAAGGCTCTGGTGGGACTGCTGTGCGGCATGGTTTTCGGGGTCGGCCTGGCGATGTCGGGAATGACTGACACGGCCAAGGTCCTGGGTTTTCTCGATGTCACCGGGCAGTGGATTCCGGACCTCGCCTTCGTGATGGGCGGAGCGGTACTGGTCACCCTCATCGCCTTCCGCTTTGTGCCTAAGATGAAGCGTCCGGCGTTCAATCCTCGCTTCTACCTGCCCGCCACCACGATCATCGACGGCCGCCTGCTGGGTGGCGCCGCCATCTTTGGCATCGGCTGGGGCGTCTACGGTTACTGTCCCGGGCCGGCCATATCCGCCCTGACCTACCTGGACGACAAGACCGCAATGTTCGTGGTGGCAATGCTGGTCGGCATGGCGCTGGCGAACAAGGTCTCGCCCGGCTGATACGCGGTTCCCGATTGCGATCCGCACACCGCGAGGTGTTGCGGGCGCACCCTGCCTGTTAGACTCGCGCCCATGGATGCGCAACTGCTCACAACGCTGATCGCCGTCGCCCTGGTGCTGGTTTACGTCATGGCCATCTTTTCGGCGCTGGAAGCCATACTGAATGCGCGTACCTCGCAGGGGGCCGTAGCGTGGACCATATCCCTGCTCACCCTGCCCTACATCACCGTACCGCTGTACCTGGTGTTCGGGCGCAACAAGTTTGACGG
>JAHEBL010000159.1:3393-6657 GCA_024642265.1 Haliea sp.
CTGGGCGACGCGCACCGCGATGAACATCGACTGGGAATTCCCCGACTCAGCCAGGGGTGACAGCACGGTGCTGGTGTTTCCCTCGGATCCGGCCAGCGAATACGACGAGGCCGGACTCATGTACCACCAGGCGATTGCCGCGGCCACCCGGCGCATCTGGATCGCGAGCCCCTACTTTGTGCCGGACCACGGCATCGTATCCGCCCTGCAGCTGGCGGCGCTGCGCGGCGTCGATGTGCGGGTGCTGATTCCCGACGAGCCCGATGGGCCGATGGTTGCCATGGCCAACTGGTCATACACACGCGACCTGTTGCCCACCGGGGTAAAAGTCTACCGCTACCAGGGCGGTTTCATGCACCAGAAAGTGCTGCTGATGGATGATCACGTCGCGGGGGTTGGCACCGCTAACTTTGACAACCGCTCGT
The DNA here is from genome assembly GCA_024642265.1 of Haliea sp. Classification (GTDB taxonomy): domain Bacteria; phylum Pseudomonadota; class Gammaproteobacteria; order Pseudomonadales; family Halieaceae; genus JARRPM01. The sequence goes on from JAHEBL010000159.1 coordinate 3,819, forward strand.
TCCGCCTCAATTTCGAGGTTACCCTGCTGGTGGACGATCCGGTGTTCGCCGCGCAGGTTGACGAGATGCTGCAGGCTGACATGCGCCGCAGCCGCCAGGTCAGCTTGCAGGAAATGGACAACAAGCCGGTCTGGTTCCCCCTGGCGATGGGCATTGCCCGCCTGTTTTCACCGATGCTGTAGGGTTAACGCAGGAGCGGGACCGCCGCGGGCCCTGCCAAGCACAGCAATTACATGAAGGGACTGATCCAATGCTGGGATTTTTCATCGTTCTGCTCACCTGCCAGCTGGCGGGTGAGGTACTGGTCATAGCCACCGGGCTGCCATTGCCGGGGCCGGTGGTGGGCATGGCCGTATTGTTTGCCGGCCTGTTGCTGCGAGGCGGCATACCAAAAGGTTTGGACCAGATGGCTGACGCCCTGCTGTCGCACCTGTCCTTGCTGTTTGTGCCGGCGGGGGTCGGGGTCATATTGCACGCCCAGCTCATTGGCGCCGAGCTATTGCCGATAGCCGGTTCGGTCATCATCAGCACCATGCTGACCATCGTAATTACGGCCTGGACCATGCAACTGCTGGGGCGACGGGGCGCGGACCAATGAACGGCGAACTCCAGGCAATCTGGGTTTATCTCGCCGCCAGCCCGCTGCTGACACTGACCCTCACCCTGGTCGCTTACCAGGCGGGTATCTGGCTGTACAACAAAAGTGGCAACAACCCGCTGGTCAACCCCGTGCTGATTGCGGTGCTGGCCATCGTGGCCCTGCTTACCCTCACCGCTACCGATTACCGCACCTACTTTGACGGCGCCCAGTTCATTCACTTCCTGCTGGGTCCCGCCACCGTCGCGCTGGCGATACCGCTGTACCGACAGATCCAGAAAGTGCGGGAATCCTGGCTGGCTATTGCAGTGACGGTTATCTTCGGCTCCCTGACCGCGGCGGTTACCAGTGTGGGTATCGCCTGGCTGCTGGGAGCATCGCGCCTTACCCTGCTGTCGATCGCGCCAAAATCAGTCACCACACCCGTGGCCATGGGTATTGCCGAGCAACTTGGCGGCCTGCCCACCCTCACCGCCGTGGTGGTGATACTCACCGGCATCACCGGCGCCATGACAGCGAGCGGTCTTCTGCAGCTGGTGCGCATTCGCGACCCGCGCGCCAGCGGCCTCGCCATCGGCATCGCCGCCCATGGCATCGGCACTGCCAGGGCATTCCAGATCAGCGAGGTGGCCGGGGCTTTTTCCGGGCTGGCGATGGGACTGAACGCACTGGCAACAGCGATACTGCTGCCGGTGCTGTTTCAACTCCTGGACTAGCCGATCACGCCCACGACAAAAATCACCAGCAGGGCGGGCGGCACCACGAAGCGGATCAGGAAATGCCATATCTCGTAGGTCAGCGCGTTGAGGCTGGTGAGTTCATCGCGAGAGGCGGCCTTGTTCACCGCCCAGCCGGCAAACACCGCAATCAACAGGCCACCCACCGGCAACAGCACCTTGGTGGAAAAGTAGTCCAGGATGTCGTTGAAGTTGTTACCGCCGAGCTTGAAATCGCTGATCACGTTGTAGGACAGCGCACTGAGCACACTGAGGACGGCGATGGAGCCGATCACCAGCAGGGCGCTCTTGTGGCGGGGAATGTCGTAGCGCTCTTCCACCCAGTAATTGACTGACTCCACCAGCCCCACCATGGAGGTGATACCGGCGACGGTCAGCATCAGGAAAAACAGGATGCTGAACAGATAACCCCCCGGCATCTGGGCAAAGGCCACTGGCAGGGTGTGGAAGATCAGTCCCGCGCCTTCCGCCGGGTCTAGGCCGTGGTGAAACACCGCCGGGAAAATCACCAGGCCTGCGAGCAGCGCCACAGCGGTATCCGCTATAACGATAATCAACACCGACTGACTGATTGAAATAGACCTGGGCAGGTAGGAACCATAGGTCATCATGCCAGCCATGGCGACGCCGATGGAGAAAAACGCCTGGCTCACTGCCGCCAACACCGTGGTGGGGCCTATCTTGCTGAAATCCGGTGTGAACAGCCAGGTAACCGCTTCCTCGAAGCCACCGACAAAATAATTGTAGGTAGCAAGGCACACCAACAGCAGGAACATGAGCGGCATCATCACCACCACAGCCCGCTCGATGCCGTCCTTGACGCCCGAATAGATGATAAACCCCGTGATGGCCAGGCCCACCAGGGTCCAGAACACCATGCCGACATTGTCGTCCAGCACGGCGCTGAACTGGGCACTGGCCTCTATACCGTCCACCCCGACAAAGCCGGTGGTAATGGCCTTGAACAGGTACCACAGCACCCAGCCCACCACCACCGCATAGACGATTTCTATGGTGTAAGCCGCCAGCAGGCCCATGCCGCCCACCCGGGCCCAACCGCGCGACCTGCCGCTCTCGGCGGCGACATTGGCCATGGCCGAGGGCGGGCTGCCCTGCCCGCGGCGGCCTATGAGCATCTCCGCCATCAGGATCGGGACACCGATACCAAAAGCGCAGGCCAGGTAAACCAGTACAAAGGCGGCGCCACCGTTCTCCCCGGTAACATAGGGAAAGCGCCAGATGTTACCCAGGCCAACGGCGAAACCCACCGAGGCCATAAGAAAGGAAAAGCGGGATGACCAGTGCGACTGGGCGCCACCTGCTGCAGACATCGTTGTATCCCCGAGCGTTGTAGTTATGTGCGCAGTCTACACAATTCGCCGACGGGAATCAGCCGATGGACAAGTGGGGACCCGGGTTCAGGCCGCCAGTGGCCGGGTGGCCTGCTCCAGCCAGGCCCGGTCTGCGCCCTCCAGCAGCGGGCCTACCGCCGCAGCCACGCGCT
>JAHEBL010000160.1 GCA_024642265.1 Haliea sp.
TTATAGATACGCAGTCAGGCGAAAGTGGATCAGCTATCATCCACAGCGAGCATTGATTCCCGTCCCCCCGGGCAACTCTGGCAAGATTCCGGGATCTGATGTCCTGGCCAGGCGCAACAACTCCGGGATCCGGGGTGAAATCACAGCCGCCCGGGCCTGCAGAATCAGGCAACGATCGCGTACTCCCGGGTTCAGGCGCTTATTTAGCTGGGTCCGCACCCTGGAATATTAATCGTCGGTAGCGCTAATGTACTACTTCGCCTACGGATCAAATATGTCTATCGCCCGGCTCGGACAAAGAGTCCAGGCTGTCGAAAGAATTGGCTTGTTCAGGCTCAACTCGCACGATTTGCGTTTTCATAAAATCGGAAAGGATGGCTCGGGTAAATGCGATGCATTTGAAACGGGAGATTCAGGTGACTTTTTATGGGGGGCCGTATTCAATATCGATGCCGGGATGAAGTCAAACCTGGATCTTGCCGAGGGGCTTGGTTATGGCTATGAGGAGAAGCGGGTCATAGTTACTGGCGAATCCGGTGCAAGTTTAGAGGCGTTCACCTATTACGCGACATCGATTGACGAATCGCTCAGGCCATACTCCTGGTATCTGGACCATGTACTTATCGGCGCGAAGCAATCCGGGGTGCCAGACGGGTACCTGGCGTACCTGGAGGCAATTGAATGTATATCCGACCCCGACTTTCAAAGGGACGGGAAGGAGCGCAGTATATATCGATAGCAAGCAAAACCGGCGATGGATATACCTCCGCCGTTTCGGACGTCAGCATTCGGGTGGGTTAGAACACGGAAACTGGCAGTCGAACTTCCGGATGCGCTCGTATAACATCAGGCAGCACAGAACTGTGCTCCCCCTCGCGAGGCTTGTCAGGCCTTACTATGGAGGTCTTATGCATATTCCGCCAGGTTTCAACACGGTTACGCCCTATATTTTAATCGCCGGAGCGCCGCGCTTTATCGAGTTTCTCGTCCAGGGGCTCGGCGGTATCGAGACGGGTCGCCATATGAGCGGTGATCGAATCGCCAACGCGCAGGTCAGGCTGGGCACTTCTACCGTGATGGTGAGCGAGAGCGGTCCCGATTTCCCCGCGATGCCCGCCTCGTACTACCTGTATGTAGACAACGCCGATGCCGCCATGGAAAAAGCCATCGCCGCTGGTGCCATGCAGATTATGGCCGTGGCCGATATGCCCTATATGGACAGACAGGGGGGTGTGAAGGACCCCTGTGGTAATATCTGGTGGATATCACAGCGGCTGGAAGATGGGCCATACTAGCTACAGCGAACACTCCCGTCTCTGGGCAGTCCTGGAATGAGACTTTCGCTCAAGGTGGTGCCGGGCGCATCGCGCAGCGGTGTCGCCGGCCGGCTCGGCGACAGGGTGAAAGTAAAAGTCACCGAGCAGGCGGAAGGTGGCAAGGCAAACGCAGCGGTTATCGCCGTTCTGGCTGCAGCGCTGGGCCTACCCAGGTCGGATTTGAGAATAGTCGCCGGTGGTCAGAGCCCTATGAAGGTTGTCGAGATCCCTTCGTTGTCGGAAGATGAGGTTTTCGCCAGACTGGCCGATTTCGGTGTGTAGCCCCTGTGAGTTTTTATCCGATGAACCAGATTGAGACACGAAATATCCATTGCCCGTATTGTGGCGAGGCGATTGATATTTTTATCGATTGCTCGATCGCGCAACAGAGTTACATAGAGGATTGCCAGGTGTGTTGTCGACCGATCGAGCTCGATGTGACGGCGGACCATGATGGGGAGCCATTGGTTGTTGTGAGACATGAGAACGAGTAGCTGGCGTTTATGTATGCAGTAATATTCAGGGCGGAAATTGCAGGGCACGACGTGGAGTATTCAGAAACAGCAGCGCGCATGCGCGATCTGGCTCTGGGTGAGTACGGCTGCCTGGAATTTACCAGCTGCACAGAAGGTCGGCAGGAGATCGCGATTTCCTATTGGGACACACTGGAGCAGATCAGCCGATGGAAGCAGAATGCGCTCCACCTGGACGCGCAGGACAAGGGGCGCAGCAGATGGTACCGGTCCTATACCGTTGAAGTGGTTGAGCTTCTGCGCGCGTACGGTTCCGACCCTGCGCAACCCGGATCGGTGTGCAACAGCGATGGTCACTGATACAACACTTGCCGCCCGATATGTCCACCATCATCTTTGAGACGCCGCGTCTCATCGCCAGGCACATTGTGCCCACCGATCTTGCTGAAATGCTGCTGGTTTATGGCGACGAGGACGCCATGCGCTGGGTGGGCGACGGCACAGCGATCACCGGGGACGAGGCCGTCCATTGGATTCAGGTAACCCTTGATAACTATCGTCGACGCGGCTACGGCATGACCGCGCTGGTCTGGCGCGAGTCTGGTGAAATCGTCGGCTTCTGTGGTCTGGTGCATCCTGGAGGCCAGCCTGAAGCGGAGATCAAGTACGCGCTCAAGCGCAGCTACTGGGGCAGGGGTATTGCCACGGAAGCCGCCTCTGCCATGCTGGCTTACGGTAGCCAGCGCCATGGCCTGGGCTACATAATTGCGACAACGGCTCCCGAGAATGTTGTCTCGCACCGGGTTCTGCTCAAGGCCGGCATGAGTCGGGGGCAACTGCTGCGGGAATCCGATGGCAGCAGCACACAGGTATTTGAGTGGCATGCGAAAAAACACTGATACACGCCGTAAAGTCAGCCGTTCAAGGGTGGCTGGCGGTGCGGGCAGACCGCGGGTAGGACCGCTATGAACCTCAACCAGGTGACCGTCCAGTCCGTTGATATAGCGGCCTCGATCACGTTTTATACGGCGCTTGGCCTTACGCTGATTGTAGAGAGCCCGCATTATGCGAGATTCGAATGCCCCGAGGGTGGCTCCACATTCTCGGTACATCTGACCGACCGGGCCAGCCTGTCCAATACTGTCGTTTATTTTGAGGTGTCTGACCTGGAGCAGACCGTGGCGGCGCTGGAATCAAATGGCCTGCAGTTTTCCAGTGCCCCGACACGGGAGTCCTGGCTCTGGTATGAGTCGCGTCTGAGTGACCCGGCGGGCAACGAGATTTGTATTTATACGGCAGGGGATAACAGAAAGAATCCCCCGTGGCGCATCAACTGATTAACAGCAGGGGCGGGAGTGATGATGATTGGCTGGCGTGGTGGAAAACGGGTGTTCGAATGCCGGGCGCCGCTCCGGGTGGCGGCGCAGGGGAATTCCTGATGGAGATTCGTCCATGTCAGCCGGGCGACTACCAGTCGATCTGCGATATCAGCAATTACTATATCGAGAATACGGTCATCAGTTTTGAAGAGAGCGCCCTGACGGTGGCTGAAGTGGAAGAGCGGGTCATCGCCTGCACCCGCAACTATCCCTGGCTGGTATATATGCAGGACGACAGGCTGGTGGGCTATGCCTACGCCAGCAAATGGCAGCAGCGCAGTGCCTACCGCCTGTGTGTCGAGACCACGGTATATCTCAGGCCCGGGGAGGCGGGCAGGGGGTATGGCGGTGCGCTCTACCGGGTCCTGCTGCCGCGGCTGCGTGAGCTGGGCCTGCAGGTCGCCATAGCCGGTATTGCGCTGCCCAATGAGGCCAGCGTAAAGTTGCATGAGAACAACGGTTTTACCAAGGTCGCGCACTTTCCCGGGGTCGGCTGGAAATTTGGCCAGCGGGTTGACGTGGGCTACTGGCAAAAGAATCTCCTCGATGGATAGGCAGTTGGCCAGGATTGCTGGTGCGGCCAAAGGCCGTCCTGTTGCATTGGCGTTGTGCGCCCTTGCCCTGACGGCCTGCAGCAACCGGCAGGTTTACGATGCCATTCAGCAAAACCGGCAACTGGAGTGCCAGAAATTGCCCGGCACCCAGTACGATGAATGTATGAAGCAGGTATCTGAACCCTACGATGACTACAAGCGCGACAGGGATGAACTGACGAAGGAACAAAGGTGAGTTATGGCCGAACGATTTTCCTCCCTGCAGGACGAACACATTCGCTTTATCGGGGAGCAGCACCTGTTTTTTGTCGGCACCGCCGGCAGTGAAGGGTTTATCAATGTGTCGCCCAAGGGCATGGATACCTTTCGGGTCACCAGCCCCTCGGAAGTGGTGTGGTTGAACCTGACCGGCAGCGGCAATGAAAGCGCGGCCCACGTGGCGGAAAATGGGCGCATGACCATCATGTTCTGCTCTTTCGGCAAGCAACCGCTGATCATGCGCCTGTACGGCCAGGCGAGTGTGATACATTCCCGGGACGCTGACTGGCCCGCGCTGCTCGACCTGTTTCCCGCCAATGTGGGTGCGCGGCAGATTTTCCGGCTCAGCCTGGAGCTGGTGCAGACCTCCTGTGGCTATGCTGTGCCCCGTTACGACTTGCGTGAAGAGCGCCAGACCCTCAGCAAATGGGCTGCGCAAAAAGGCGCTGACGGCATAGAGCAGTACTGGCACGATAAAAATGCCGTTACCCTGGATGGTAAGGCCACGGGTATTTTCGAGGACGTTGATTAAGCGTTCGTCCCAATGTCTCATCCAAAGGATCTGTTATGAGCGATATACCCCCATGTCCCGCGTGCAAATCGCCTTACGGCTACGATGACGGGGCTATGTTTGTCTGCCCCGAGTGTGGCCACGAGTGGTCAAAGGATGCGCTTCCCGCAGGTGATGGGGACGACGCTGTTATCAGGGATGCCAACGGCAATGTGTTGACCGACGGCGATACGGTGACGGTCATCAAGGACCTCAAGGTGAAAGGCACCTCCCTGGTGGTCAAGGTGGGTACCCGGGTCAAGAATATCCGGCTGGTCGATGGCGACCACGACATCGACTGCAAGATCGACGGTATAGGTGCGATGAAACTGAAATCGGAATTCGTCAAGAAAGCGTGAGTGACTGCATATGATGACAATGAAAAAGCGTCTGCTGATGCTGCTGATGGTATTGCTTTTGTCGCTGGCCGCGGTACTTGCCTGGTTATTGCTGTTCTACAAGGCCCCGCCGGTTGACCCCGCCTGGGCGTTGCCCGGCAGCACGGACGTGCCGGCGGGGGCGGTCACGGTGCGTTTCACCGGCACCTCCACCCTGTTGTTCAGCGACGGCGAAACCCGCTGGATGGTGGACGGCTGGTTCAGCCGCCCCGGGCCCCTGAGCCTGCTGTTTGGCAAGGTTTCCCCGGACCTCGAGGCGATAGAGCGCGGCCTGGCGGCCAACCAGGTGTCCAGTCTCGCTGCGGTTTTTCCAATGCACTCCCACTACGACCACGCCATGGACGCGCCGGAGGTGGCCCGGCGCACCGGGGCGGTGCTGATGGGCTCGGAATCAACCGCGAATATTGGCCGCGGCTGGGGGCTGCCGGAGTCGCAGATCCAGGTGGTGGCCGACCGCGCCCCTTTCCAGCTGGGCAAGTTTGTCATCACGCCGATCGCGTCGCGGCATTTCGAGTTTCCCGACCCGCAGCTGCGCGCGCGTGCCCTGTCGGATCCGCTGATCACCGCGCCGCTGGTGCCGCCGGTATCGGCCTTCGACTACAAGCTGGGCATCCCCTATGTTTTACACGTCAGCCACCCGAGGGGGAGTTGGCTCATTGTCGGCAGCGCCGGCTATCTCGAGGGCGCACTCGAGGGGATCAGCGCCGATACCGTGTTGCTGGGTGTCGGTGGCCTGGGCTCACAGACGGATGCCTACCGTGAGAATTTCTGGCGTGAGACCGTTGGCCGTGTCGCGCCCTCGCGGGTCATACCGATTCACTATGACAGCCTCACCGCGCCCGCCGAGGGCCCCTTCAGGGGGCCGGTGAATGCCGAGGCCTTCCTGGCCGGGGGGTTGGAGAATACACTGCTGTTCCTCCGGCAGAAGCAGGCGGACAATCCCGGCCTGCGTTTCAATACACTGCCGCGCTTCGACGAGGTGGTGTTGTTCGACTAGGTGCACTGGCGCCGGCGGCGCCGTTCAGGCAAACACCCCGTGGATATACCAGCTGCGGGCCAGGCGGTCGTGAAACACCCAGTATTGCTGGCCACCGCGATCCGCCGCCACGTAATAGTCGCGGCTGACCGCCTCTTGCCACCAGTTGTCCTCTATCCGTTCCGGGCCCTGTAGCAGGGTCAACGGGCCGTTCCAGTACAGCTGCTGGCGGGAGTGCCGCAGGGCTTGGGGCTGGGGCATGAGCCAGAAAGGGCGCTGGGCGGTGGGGCTGCCGGTGCCTGGCTCGCCGCCAGGCCGGTCGCTGCCCACGTGCACGGCAAATTCCGGCAGGTGCTCGTCGCGACAGCCGACTTTTTCGATAGCCTGCAGGCCCAGGCGACTGCGCAGCCGGTCCAGCAGATGGGCCAGGGGTTCCCGCTGCTGGCCCGGCCTGAACAGGTCGATATTTTCCGCTTGTCCCGGACTCAGGGTGCGGCAGGTAAGGGCCAGGCCCTCCACCCCGATCGCCAGTTGCAACTGCTCGAAGCAGATACCGGTGAGCTGGTGCCAGTTTTTCCAGTCGCTGTGGCTGCTGGCGCTGCGCACGCTGACTTCCCGCAGGCTCCGGTCTATGCCGATCAGTTGCCAGCAGATCTCG
>JAHEBL010000005.1 GCA_024642265.1 Haliea sp.
AATGACAGCCGCCGCCACCACGTCGCCCGCCAGGGGCCCGCGGCCCACCTCATCAACACCGGCCAGGCCGGGGCCGTCGTAGTCGGGCTGGAACAGGTCGTCCATGGTCAGCTCCCCCGACCCGCAACCAGCGCGGACAGCGCCTCGGCGGCCCGTTCGCCATAGTCCTGGCACAATTCGCGGTGGATTCCCTCGAATGCCCCCAGCTGCCGGGTCGCCGCCGGGCCGCCCGCCAGCAGGGGCCGCAGCGCCGCGGCCAGCGCCGCAGGTGTGGCCGCCCGCTGCAACAACTCCGGCACCAGGGCCCGGCCCGCGAGTATGTTGGGCAGTGCCGCATAGGGGGTTTTCACCAGCCATTTCAGCAGCAGCCAGCTGAGCGCACCCATGCGATAGGCGACAACCATCGGGCGTTTCAGCAGGGCCGCTTCCAGGGTGGCGGTCCCGGAGGCCACCAGTACGGCATCACAGGCGGCCATTACTTCCCGCGAACGGCCCTGCACAACTGTAACCCCAAGATCACGGTAAGAGCCCAGCAGTTGCCGCAATTCCGATTCGCGCGCGGGGCTGGCAGCAGGCAGCACCAACGCCAGCCCCGGGTCTGACTGCCGCAGCAACCGGGCAGCCTGCAGGAACAGGGGCGCCAGCAGGCGCACCTCAGAGCCACGACTGCCGGGCAGCAGCGCCAGCGTGGTCGGGGCGGAATCCAGCCCAAGCGCCCGTCGCGCGGCGGTCCTGTCAGGCTGGGGAGAAAGCTCGTCCGCCAGCGGGTGGCCGACGAAGCAGGCGGGTATACCCTGCTCCGCATAGATAGCCGTCTCAAAGGGAAACAGGCACAGCATCATGTCCACCGCGCGTTTTATAGAGTGAATGCGGCCCTGCCGCCACGCCCAGATCGAGGGGCTCACCAGGTGCGCGGTGGTTATCCCGCGCTCGCGCAGGCGCCGCTCCAGGCGCAAGTTGAAGTCAGGAGAGTCTATCCCCAGGAAAAGGTCCGGGGGGCTGGCATCGAAATGATCGTAAACGCTGCGGCGCATCCGCAGTAACTCCGGCAGGCGTTTCAGTGGTTCCACAAAGCCCATTACCGAGAGGCGCTCCAGTGGGAACATGCTGCGCAGGCCCTGGGCCTCCATCAGCGGCCCGCCGATACCCTCGACCACCAGTCCGGGAAAACGCATTCGCAGCGCGGCCAGCACCCGCGCCCCGAGCAGGTCTCCGGAGGCCTCGCCCGCCACGACGCCGATGCGCATCACCCCGGGAGCACCTCGCGGTAAGCTCTGCCCGGAATCACCGTACGATGCCGCGTTCCGACGCCTGCAAGGACTCTATCAGCAGCCGCACCTCGGGCGAATCACTGATCATCGACTCCAACCGCTGCAGGGCGATATCAAGTGTCAGCCCCTGCTTGTAAATGACCTTGTAGGCCCGCCTCAGGTCATTGATGGCCTCGGCGGAAAAACCGCGCCGGCGCATTCCCTCCATGTTGATGGTCTTGGCCTCCGCGGGGGCCCCACTGACGGTGACAAAGGCCGGTACATCCTTGCCAATAGCCGTGCCCATTCCACTGAAACTGTGCGCCCCGATCTTGCAGAACTGATGCACCAGCGTGTAGCCGCTGAGTATTGCCCAGTCACCGACCGTGACGTGGCCGGCCAGGGCCACGTTGTTGACAAGGACCGCGTGGTTGCCGATGACACAGTCATGGCCCACATGCACCGCCGCCATCAGCAGGTTGTGATCGCCAATGGTGGTTTCATGGCGGTCCTGGACCGTACCGCGGTGAATGGTCACGCCTTCGCGGATGATATTGTGGTCGCCTATTACCAGGCGGGTGGGTTCGTTGCGGTACTTGCGATCGGGAGTCGCCTCGCCGATGCTGGAAAACTGGTAGATGTGATTACCGGCGCCTATCCGGGTGGGACCCTTGATAATGACATGGGGTTCTATGATACAGCCCGGGCCGATTTCCACATCCGGACCGATAAACGTCCAGGGGCCAACGCTGACATCCTCCGCCAGCCTGGCACCCGCATCGACAATCGCCTGACTGTGGATCACCTGTCTGCGCAGAGAATCGTGGCTGATGCCGCCAGTTCGCCATCCACGTCCGAGCTGACAGCAAACTTCGCTATCCCGCGGCGTTCGGACAACAGCGTGGCGCGCAGCATCACCCGGTCTCCGGGTATGCAGGGTCGCTTGAAGCGCAGCTCGTCAGCGGCGGCAAAATAGTAAATCGAACCGTCCTGGGGCGTCTTGTCCTTGGTCTTGAAACCGAGGATTCCCGCAGCCTGTGCCATCGCCTCCAGCAACAGGACACCTGGAAATATAGGCTTTCCGGGGAAGTGGCCGTCAAAGTACGGTTCGTTTATGCTGAGATTCTTGTAAGCCACGATGGACTCTCCGGGGATCACCTCAACAACCCGGTCCACAAGGAGAAAGGGGTACCTGTGCGGCAGGTACTTGCGTATTTCGTCGATATCCATCGTTATCCCTTGCCTGGTTGATCGCACCGGTTCTCGAGAGCCACCAACCGCTGAGTGATGGATTCCAACTGGGAAAAGCGCACGGCATTGCGCTTCCAGTCGCGGGTGTTGGTCATGGTAGTACCGGACGAATAGGACCCGGGGCTGGTGATCGACTTGGTTACCATCGTCATTCCCGTCACGTGCACGTTATCGCAGATCTCCACGTGCCCGACCACGCCCACACCCCCGGCCAGTGTGCAGTTGTCGCCTATGATCGTGCTTCCGGCCAGACCACTGCAACCGGCTATCGCGGTATTTTTTCCGATGCGGCAGTTGTGCCCAACCTGCACCAGGTTGTCGATGATGGCGCCGTCGGCAATGACCGTATTGCCAAGCGTACCCCGGTCCACTGTCGTGCAGGCACCGATCTCCACGCGATCGCCAAGACGCACCCCGCCGAGCTGGCAGACCCGTTCCCACCCTGCCGGCCCGGGCGCAAACCCGAACCCCTCGGCGCCCAACACCGCCTGGGCATGGATCACACAGTGCTCTCCCACGTGGACGTCGTGGTAAATCACGGCATTGGGCAGTACCCGGGTGCCCGCCCCGATGCGACTGTCGTGGCCGACATAGGCTCCGGCGCCCAGCGTAACGCCGGCGGCCAGCACGGCTCCGGCCTCCACTACCGCGTTGGGGCCGACGGCCGCCTCGGAATGAACGTCTGCATCGGGGGATACCGTGGCGGACGGGTGAATGCCAGGCAGGGGTCGCGGGGATTTATCGAACAGCTGGGAGATACGCGCGAATGCCACGTAGGGGGCTTCCGCAACAAGGCAGGCTACAGGACAGCGTGCCACCAGGTCCGGATGAACAATTACCGCGCCGGCGCGGGTGGCGGCCAGCTGGGGCAGGTACTTCCTGTTGGCGAGAAAAGACACGTCACCGGGACCGGCCTCCGCCAGGGTGGCGATACCGGTGAGTGTCTTGCCTGCTTCACCGGTGAACTCCAGACCGAATCGGTCCGCCAGTTCAGCCAGTGAAAACATGGCGTGATTACTTCGCCGCCATCTGGTTCAGCTTGTCGGTCACCTTGGCGGTGATGCTGTAGCTGGCGTCCGCGTGGATAACGGCACCGCGCTGCAGCAGCAGGCCGATGCCTTCAGCGCTGATAATCTCACGCAGCACTTCCTGTACCTTGGGACCCAGCTCCTGCAGCAGGGCCTGCGCTGCAGCCTGTTCGGTCTGTTGCACCTTGCCGACCACATGCTCGAGGTCAGCCTGCTTGCTGGACAGCTTCTGGCGAGCGGCAGCCTGCTGTTCCTGGCTCATGACCGCGGCGTCCTTCTGGAACTTCTTGACCATGTCGTCCATTTCTTTCTTGAGGCGTTCGAACTCCGCCTTGTCGGTCTTGAAATCAGCCTGGCTCCTGATTTCCTCCAGGCGTTTCTGGGCAACGTCGGTTTGCAGGATGGCTTCCTGTAAATCGACCACGGCAATCTTGGTCTGGGCCCAGCCCAGAGTGGGAAGCGCCAGGACCAGTACGGCAAACGTTAACTTGAGCAGCTTAGACACATTTCTCTCCAGAGATTGACAAAAAAATCGATTAGAATCCACGGCCGAGTGTGAACTGGAAAACCTCATCCTGGTCATACTCGTCTTCATTAAACGGTTTCGCGAGACTGAAGCTCAGCGGGCCGAAACCGGTAATCCACGTCAGCCCGACGCCCACCGAGTAACGCAACTGGCTGAAGTCGACATTATAACAGTTGAGCTGGCTGGACCCGCAATCGGTACTGAAAACATTTCCCGCGTCGAAGAAGAACGCCGTGCGCAGGCTGTTCTGGTCCTTGATGAAAGGCAGCGGGAAGATAATCTCGGCGCCACCCACCATCAGCACGTTGCCGCCGAAGGGATCGCCGTTGTTGTTCGGCGCTTGTACCGCGAGCTTGCCCGTGGCCGGCAGGTAGACGTAGCCAAACTCTTTGCCCTTGGGGCCGCCGAACTGCGTGGGATTGCCATCAGCATCGATCGCCGTGACCGGCTGGGACACGTTATAGGGCAGCGCGGGTGTACTGCGCGGCCCCAGGGTATTGCTCTGGTAACCGCGCACCGAGCCAAAGCCCCCGGCGAAGAAGTTTTCATAGAACGGCAGGCCGCTGGTGTCGCCCCAGCCGTCCCCATAGCCCAGCTCAGCGCGCAGGCGCAGGGTCCAGCTGGGGGGCAGCAACGGCACCGGGAAATAAATCTCGCCGTTGTAGGTCAGTTTGTAGAACTCCAGGTCGGATGCCGGAACCGCCACTTCCAGGGCAATGGTCTGGGCCGCGCCGCGGGTGGCCATACGCCCCCGGTTCAGGGTGGATTGGCTCCAGCTGCCGGTAATGGTGTAGTTGAGAAAGGTATTGCCATTGGCATCCAGGAACCCTTCCTGCAGTGGCGCGATTTCGTACTCCGGAGGGAGGGAGTCGATAGGCTTCAATAACTCGACCGAGGAGTAGGTGCCGTCGGGCAGACGGGTGCTTTCGTACCAGTCGTCCACCGACTTCTCCAGGCGTGGACTGCCCTTGATTTCCTGCACCGCAAAGCGACCGGCGGTAACATCGGTATTGGCGACACCGAAACTGAAGCCCAGCCGCTGGGTTTCCTTGATCGGGTAACCAAAGTTGATATTACCCCCCAGGGTATCTGTGGAATAGCTGGCAACGTTGACCTCGGACAGGTCGGTGGAGCGATAGTAAATATTGAAGCCGCGACTCACCCCGTCCTCGGTGTAGTAAGGGTTGGTGTAGCTGAAGTTATACAGATCCTGGTATTTCGAGCGGTTCAGGCCAAGGCCTATGCGCTTGCCGGTGCCGAGAAAGTTGTCCTGCTGCACATTGAGGCCGAGGATAATACCGGCGTCCTGGGCATAACCGACGCTCGCGCCGATGCTGCCCGAGGACTGCTCTTCAACGGTGAAATCCGCATCGATGAGGTCGTCGTGCCCTGGCACTTCCTTGGTTTCAACCGTGGCCTTGCTGAAATAGCCAAGCCGTTCCAGGCGCACCCGCGACTGCTCGATATTTGCCGCCGAGGCCGGTGCGGACTCCATTTGCCGCATCTCGCGCCGCAGCACGTCGTCAGCGGTTTTCATGTTGCCATTGAAATTGATGCGGCGCACATAGGTTCTCTTGCCCGGGTCGACAAAGAATTTCATGCCGACGGTATTATCCTCGTCGTTGACCTCGGGTATCCCTGTGACCTTGGCGAAATTGTAGCCGTCGTTACCCAGGCGCCGGGTCAGGTACTCCTCGGTACTGGTGACCAGTTGCTGGGAAAAAACCTGCCCCTCCGAGACCAGCAGGAAACGCCTGAGGTCGGCCTCGGGCAGCACAAGGTCACCGGACAGCTCCACCGAGCTGATCGTGAAGATCTCACCCTCGGTGATGTTGGCGGTGATATAGACCTCTTCCATGTTGGGCGACACGGACACCTGAGTGGAGTCGATATTGAACTGCAGGTAGCCCCGGTCCATGTAATAGGACGTCAGTTTCTCGAGGTCGCCGGTCAGTTTTTCCTTGGAATACTTGTCGTCGTTGCTGAAGAAGGACAGCCAGCCGGTGGTCTGGAGCTCAAACAGATCGGCAAGTTCCTCGTCGCTGAATACCTGGTTGCCCACGACGTTGATATGCTTGATAGCCGCTACCGTGCCTTCATCGACATTGATATTGATGGTGACCCGGTTGCGTGGCTCGGGAATCACCTCGGTCTCGATATTGGCGTCGTAGCGACCCTGCTGTACGTACTGGCGCTGTAATTCCAGCTGCATGCCTTCCAGTGTGGAGCGCTGGAACACCTGCCCCACCGCCAGGCCCGCGCCCTTCAGGCCATCCAGCAGGGCCTCGGTCTCGATTGCCTTGTTACCCTCGATATTGATTTCGCTGATACTGGGGCGCTCCACCACGATCACCACCAGGACATTGCCGTCCCGGCCGATATTGATGTCGTCGAAGTTACCGGTGGAAAACAGGCTGCGCGCCGCTGCCCGCATGATCTGATCGTCCACCACGTCCCCCACGGCCACCGGCAGCGCAGCGAACACCGTTCCCGCGGAGACCCGCTGCAGTCCCTCGACACGGATGTCCGCTATGATGAACGTCTCGGCTGACGCCAGCGGCGTCAGGAACACCAGGGCCAGGGCGAAAAATATGCTAATACGCTTAATCAATGTTCACTCGATGACGGCTAGTGGCCTGCTGGCGGGAAATCACTACAGGCGTGAAAAATCGTTATACAGGGCCAGACACATTATACCCAGCACCAGGAATAAACCGACCTGGTAGCCAAGCGCCTGAATTTTCTCAGGTACCGGCCGCCCCGCCAATAGCTCGGCGAAGTAAAACAGCAAATGCCCACCGTCCAGGACGGGTATGGGCAACAGGTTCAGCACCCCGAGACTGACACTGAGCAGCGCCAGGAAACTGACGTAAGCTTCAACGCCCGACTTGGCCGACGCGGTCGCCACTTTAGCAATGGTAATCGGTCCGCTCAAGTTTTTTGGCGAGATCAGTCCCATCACCATCTTTTTGATGGAATTCAGGGTAAACCCCACCAGCTCGCCGGTACGCTGTAAACTGGCGCCAAAGGCTTCCACCGGGCCGCGCTCGAACTTGCGCAGCATTTCCGGCGGCATTTCGGGAAATTGCACGCCCAGGCCCACCCTGCCGATGGAATCGCCGTTATCGTCTACCAGGAGTTCCGGAACAATGGTCACCTGGCGCAGCTCCATACCCCGCCGGTACTCGACTTCGATAGGCTGCTCGGGACGGGCCCGAACGTAATCGACCCAGTCCATCCAAAGGTTCATGGAGACACCGTCAGCGCTGACGACCAGGTCGCCGGGCTGCAACCCGGCGCGGTCCGCCGCGCCACCTCCAACCACCTGCCCAACCACGGGCGGCACCTCCGGGGTGTACATCGAAAGACCAAGGCCGCCGAACAGGTCCGGCTGTTCATCACCGGCCAGCCAGCGCTCGATTCTGGCCTCGGACTCGTACACGACCTCGGAATCAGGGTATTTCACCGCGAATGAAATGCTGCCGCTATCGCCGATGCGATCCAGCAAGCGGAAGCTGAGAGCCTGCCAGGTCGGGGTTTCAACACCGTCGACCGCCACGATTTCCTGGCCCGCCTCGAGGCCGGCCACATCCGCCACCGAGCCCGCTTCGACCTCGCCGATAACCGGTGCATAACCACTTTCGCCGGCCATGAACAAACCCCAGTAAACCGCGATAGCCAGAAAAAAATTAGCCAGGGGGCCGGCACTGACAACCGCTATTCTCTGCAGCACCGGCTTGCGGTTGAAGGCCTGTTCGAGCTCTGCGGCAGGCACCTCGCCTTCCCGCTCGTCGAGCATCTTGACGTAGCCACCAAGGGGAATTGCCGCAATGCTGTACTCGGTATCCAGACTATCCCGCCAGCGCAGCAGGGAGGGGCCGAAACCGATGGAAAAACGCAGCACCTTGACCCCGCAACGCCTGGCCACCCAGAAGTGGCCGAACTCGTGCACAGCCACCAGTATTGCCAGGGTCGCCAGCGTTATGCCAATGGTATAAAGCATGTCCATCAAACAAGTCCCATTCTTCTGTCGCCCTGCTGCATGAGTGCCGCGACCTGTTCGGTGGCGACCAGCCGCGCGTCCGTATCCGCTGATTCGACCACCGCCAGGGATATCGGTTCAAGTACAGGCATCTGCGCGAGGGTTTGTTCTATAACCAAGGGAATCGCGGTGAAACGAATCTGGCCGTCGAGGAAAGCCGCCACCGCGACCTCGTTGGCCGCGTTGCAGACAGCCATGGCCGTGCCACCCGCATCGAAGGCCTCCCGCGCCAGGCGCAAGCAGGGAAAACGTCCCTCGTCCGGCGCTTCAAAATCAAGGCGCGCGGTAGCTATCAGGTCCAGCGGCGCCACCCCGGATACCAGCCGGTCCGGCCAACCCAGGCCATAGGCGATAGGTGTGCGCATATCGGGGTTTCCCATTTGCGCCAGCACTGACCCATCACGGTACTGCACCATCGAATGAATAATACTCTGGGGGTGCACCACCACGTCGATCAATTCCGGTGTCAGGTCGAAAATCCAGCAGGCCTCGATCAGTTCCAGTCCCTTGTTCATCAGGCTGGCCGAATCGACCGATATCTTGCGGCCCATGCTCCAGTTGGGGTGAGCGCAGGCCTGCTCCGGGGTCGCCTCGTCCATGCGCGCCCTGGTCCAGGCGCGGAAAGGCCCGCCCGAGGCAGTCAACAGAACCTTGCTGACCCCCTCCAGAGATGAGGTGCAGGTGGCAGCCTGCACCGGCATGCACTGAAAAATTGCATTGTGCTCACTGTCTATGGGCAACAGCCGCGCTCCCGACTCCCGCACGGCCTGCATCAGCAAATGCCCACCCATGACCAGTGACTCCTTGTTGGCCAGCAGCACGGTTTTGCCCGCCCCGGCCGCAGCCAGTGCTGATGGCAGGCCCGCTGCGCCGACTATCGCCGCCATCACCGTATCCACCTCGGCGGCGGTGACAATCTGCGCCAGACCGGCCTCGCCCTGCAGGATTTCGGTGCCGGAGTCCGACGGCAACTGCCTGCGCAGCGACTCCGCGGCGGCCTCATCCATCATCACCGCATAGCGCGGCCGAAAGGCCAGGCACTGGGCCAGCAGCGCTGCCACGGAAGAGTTTGCGGCCAGTCCGTACACGGCAAAGCGATCGGAGTGACGGGCAATCACATCAAGTGTGTTAACCCCGATGGAGCCGGTGGAACCGAGCACGCTGACCATGCGTCGCGCCGACTGCATAGTTACCAGCCCGCCAGCAACAAGCCGAGGGCGAACACCGGGGCGGCCCCGCACAGGCTGTCCAGCCGGTCGAGTACACCACCATGGCCCGGCAACAGGCTGCCGCTGTCCTTAACTCCCGCCTCGCGCTTCACCATGCTCACGGTGAGGTCACCGACTACCGAGGAAAGCGCCGTCGCCAGTGCGACCACCAGGACAGCCGCGAGGCTGACGTGAGCCTGCTGGCTTGGCAACTGTGACCAGAGCAGCACCGCCAGCACTACACTGGCGCCCATACCGCCCCAGAAGCCTTCCCAGGTTTTTTTCGGGCTTACCACTTCCGCCAGCTTATGCCGGCCCCAGGTTTTGCCCGAGAAATAAGCGCCGATATCCGCTGTGGCCACGATCAGCACCATCACCACCATCAGTCCACCGCCGCGCGGAAAACTCACCAGGTACACGGCGGCCATCCATGCCGGCGCAAGCACCAGCAGCCCCATCAGGTTGCGCATCGCCCGCGTGCGCCAGAACACCGCACTGCCGGGATAGCCCTTCACCCACAGCAGGGCCAGCGACCACCACAGGCAGGCCAGTCCCAGGACCGGCTGCACCTGCTCACGCTCAGGAGTCCCACCCAGCTGGCAATAGTGGTACAGAAACCCCATAACCGCAGCCAGCACCAGCACGTAAAGACCGCGGCTAAGCTTGGCTTCCCAGCCGCAAAGGCGCGACCACTCCCAGCCGCCGAGACAGACCAGCACACCTATCAGCAATGCGAGCCACGCCTGTGAAAGAAAGGCCACGGCCGCGAGGAACAGGCCCGCCATGATGAGCGCTGTTATGATCCGTTGTCTAAGCATTGACGCCACCACCGGCTGTCAGGTCCGGTGCGTCCCTCAGGCCAAACCGGCGCTCCCGTTGACTGTAGTCGGCCAGGGCGCAGGCAAACTCTGCCTCGTCAAAATCCGGCCAGAGAATATTGGTGAAGTAGAGTTCACTGTAGGCAAAATGCCACAGCATGAAGTTGCTGACCCGGGCATCGCCACCGGTCCTGATACACAGGTCCGGGCGCGGGAGATCACTGATTGAAATATGTCGGTCTATCAGCTCCGGGGTAATCTGGGCCGGTTGCAGTTCGCCGTCCAGCACACGCTGTGCCAGTTGCCGCGCCGCCTGGGCGATATCCCATTGGCCGCCATAATCGACCGCGATGACCACGGTCGCCTCTGTATTGGCCGCGGTAAGCTGTTCTGACTGCTGCATCAGCCGGCGCAGGCGTTCGCTGAAACGACTGCGCTGGCCGATGAAACGCAGGCGGATACCATCCTTGTGCAGTTCCCTGACTTCGTTGCGCAGGTAGCGCGACAACAATGCCAGCAGTGCGCGCACTTCCGGCTGGGGACGACCCCAGTTCTCGCTGCTGAAAGCGAACAGTGTCAGTACCTCGACTCCCTTTTCCCGACACGCCCGCAGGACACCCCGCACAGCCTCCACCCCGGCACGGTGACCGGCCGGACCGGGCAGGCCCCTGCGCTTTGCCCAGCGGTTGTTGCCATCCATGATGATCGCCACGTGGCGGGGGACAAGCTGCCCCGTCTGGTCGGCTGGCCGGGATGAGATCTCGCTGGTGCGCATCCGGAAAGGTCAGATTTCCATCAGGTCGGTTTCTTTCTCCGCCAGAAGTTTTTCAATCTGGGAGACAAAGGAATCAGTCAGTTTCTGGATATCTTCCTGGCCGCGGCGCTCGTCGTCTTCGCTGATTTCCTTGTCCTTGACCAGCTCCTTGAGCATGGCCATGGCGTCCCTGCGCGCGTTGCGCACCGATACCCTGGCGGACTCCGCTTCATGCCTGGCCTGCTTGGTAAAGCCCTTGCGGGTCTCCTCGGTAAGCATCGGCATCGGTATGCGGATGACGCCACCCGCGGTAGAGGGATTGAGGCCCAGGTCCGACTTCATGATGGCCCGCTCAATCTGCGGGACGACGGACTTGTCCCAGGGCGTGAGGCTCAGGGTGCGCGCATCTTCCACCGAAATGTTCGCCATCTGCGACAGTGGGGTCTCGGCACCGTAATACTCCACCCTGACACCGTCCAGCAGGCTGGGATGGGCGCGACCGGTACGGATCTTGTTGAAATTATGCGCCAGAGCATCGAGGCTTTTCTCCATTCGCTCCCTGGCTTCATTTTTTATATCGTTGATCACCTTGCTATTTCCTCCTGCGGCTGTAGCCCGTTACTCGATCAGGGTGCCGTCGTCCCCACCCCTGACAATATTGAGCAACGCACCGCGCTTCTCCATTTCAAATACCCGCACCGGCATATTGTGATCGCGGCACAGGCAGATTGCAGTCAGGTCCATGACTTCAAGCTTCTTGTCCAGCACCTCGTCATAAGTGAGGCGGTCGTATCTGATGGCGTCGGGGAATTTCATGGGGTCGGCGGAATAAATGCCGTCGACTTTGGTTGCCTTCAACACGATGTCGGCGTCGACTTCGATACCGCGCAGGCAGGCCGATGAATCTGTGGTAAAAAACGGGTTGCCGGTACCGGCGGCGAAAATCACCACGTCGCCATTGCTCAGGGCGCGGATCGCCTTGCGACGGTCGTAGTGATCGACCACGCCGCTCATTGGTATCGCCGACATCACCTGGGTGGAAATATTGGAACGCTCAAGGGCATCGCGCAACGCCAGGGCGTTCATCACCGTGGCCAGCATACCCATGTGATCGCCAGTGACCCGATCCAGTCCCGCGGTCTGCAGGGCCGCGCCGCGAAAGAGGTTGCCGCCCCCCACCACCAGACCGACCTGCACCCCGATACCGACCAGCTGGCCGACCTCGAGCGCCATGCGATCGAGAATCTTCGGATCGATGCCGAAACTTTCCTGTCCGGTCAAGGCTTCGCCACTGAGCTTGAGCAGGATGCGCTTGTATTTTTTGTCGCCCACCGATTGCGGCATAAATGTCCTCTCCTGAGCTGGGCCGTATCTTACAGGACTCGGGGCCAACACCCTAGGGGGAGTTGGTCAAAAAAAGGGGCAACGCGGGCCCTGCAGGGGCAGATTTGATCGACCCAAAAAAGGGGCCGAAGCCCCTTTTCCCGCTGCCGCGTGGCCTAACCCTTGAGCTGGGCCGCAACTTCCTCTGCGAAATCCACCTTGTCTACAACGATGCCCTCTCCCACTTCGAAGCGGACAAAGCTGGCAACGCCGGCGCCGGCGTCCGCCACGAGCTTACCCACGGTAACATCCGGGTTTTTCACGAAGGCCTGCTCGAGCAGACTGTTTTCAGCCAGGAACTTCTTGATGCGGCCGCCGATCATTTTCTCGACGATCTCTGCCGGCTTGCCGGAATCCTGCGCCTGGGCTGTGTAGATTTCCTTTTCCTTGGCGATGGCCTCTGCAGGCATATCGTCAGGCGCCACAACCTGGGGATTGACCGCCGCCACATGCATGGCAACGTCCTTGGCAAGGTCGCTGTCCCCGCCATTGAGAGCCACCAGCACGGCTATGCGGTTATTGCCGTGGACGTAGGCGGCAACAACGCCGGCTTCCGCGCTCAACAGTTCCGCCCTGCGCACGCCGATATTCTCCCCGATCTTCTGCACGAGGGCCTCACGCGCCGCCTCGAGGTCGCCTGCCATCAGGGCTGCAACATCTGTCTGGCGGTCGGTGAATGCCGCATCCACTACCTTGTCTACGAAGGCGAGAAAGCCTGCATCGCGGGCGACAAAATCGGTTTCGCTGTTGACCTCCACCACGACTGCATAGCTGCCATCGTCGGCAACCCGGGCAGCAACGACGCCGTCTGCGGCAGTGCGCCCGGCCTTCTTCGCTGCTTTCATGCCGCTTGACTTGCGCAGTTCCTCAATGGCCAGCTCGATATCACCATCGCAGGCTGCCAGCGCTTTCTTGCACTCCAACAGGCCGAGGCCAGTGCGCTCGCGTAGTTCCTTCACCAGTGCTGCCGACATTGCTATTCCTCCTCTTGAAACCCCAGGAACCTGGAGCTTAAAAATAAAAACCCCGGCGGTTTGTCCACCAGGGGCAAAATAGTTGTCGCGGCCGACCCGAGGGCGGCCGCGAGCTCAAACCGCCGCTTACTCTGCGGCCGCGGCGGGCTCAGCTGCTGCCGCGGGGGCGACTTCGGCCGGGGCAGCTTCGGCCTGCTCTGCGCCTTCCACCTCGACAAACTCATCCTTGGCCACAACGGCTTCCCCTGACTCGACCTTGCCGGCAATGCAGGCGTCGGCCACTGCTGCAACATACAGCCGGATCGCACGGATGGCATCGTCGTTGCCCGGAATCACGTAGTCGACACCGTCGGGGTTACTGTTGGTATCGACGATACCGATCACCGGGATACCCAGCTTGTTGGCCTCGGTTATGGCAATCCGCTCGTGGTCTACGTCGACCACAAACAGAGCATCGGGCAAACCGCCCATGCTCTTGATACCACCGATGCTGCGCTCGAGCTTTTCCATGTCGCGAGAGCGCATCAGCGCCTCTTTCTTGGTCAGCTTGCCAAAGGTGCCATCGGTCATCTGGGATTCAAGATCACGCAGGCGCTTGATAGAGGCGCGAATGGTCTTGTAGTTGGTGAGCATGCCGCCCAGCCAGCGATGGCTGACATAGGGCATACCGGCGCGCTCCGCCTGCTCCTTGATGATCTTGCCCGCGGCGCGCTTGGTGCCGACAAACAGAATCTTGTTCTTGTTACCGGCGAGGCGCTTGACCAGCTCCAGCGCTTCGTTGAAGGCCGGGACTGTGTGCTCGAGATTGATGATGTGGATCTTGTTACGGGCACCGAAGATGTACTGATCCATCTTGGGATTCCAGTAACGGGTCTGGTGTCCGAAATGGGCGCCCGCCTGAAGCAGGTCGCGCATGCTTACTTGCGACATAATGTGATTACCTTGTGTTTGGGTTAAACCTCCACATACCCCTGCAACCAAACCGAACCAGGCGGCACCCTGGAGCAGGTATTGATATGTGTGCGTCGTTTTTTTCTCCACAGCGCCGGGCAATTACTCACCCCTGCTCTCGCGGAGGCGCGCTTTATACCACAACACGGACGGTGTTTAAAGGCTCCGCTGGGTGCCGTGGCCCAGCGGCATTACTCATTTGCCGGTCGAATAGGGTAGAATGTGCCTCCCCCGAGGGCCCGAATGGTCGGGAAATTCAAACTTATTCTTTATTTAACAACGGGTTAAAGATGTCAGTATCGATCAAGACCGCAGCTGAAATTGACAAGATGCGGGTGGCCGGGCGTCTCGCAGCTGAAGTCCTGGAAATGATCGAACCGCTGGTCCAGGTCGGGATGACAACAGGCGAGCTGGACAAAATATGCCACGACTACATCACCAACACCCAGCAGGCCATTCCCGCACCGCTCAACTACAACGGCTTTCCCCGCTCTATCTGCACATCCGTCAACGACGTGGTGTGCCACGGGATCCCCTCTGACAGCCGCAAGCTGAAAAATGGCGACATCATCAATATCGATGTCACGGTGATCAAGGATGGCTACCACGGCGACACCAGTATCATGGTACAGGTGGGTGACGTCGCTCCCCATGCCCAACGCCTGATCAAGGTCACCCAGGAGTGTCTGTATAAAGCCCTCGAAGTCGTCAGGCCTGGCGCCACCCTGGGCGACATCGGAGCGGTTATCCAGCAACACGCGGAGAAAAACTACTACTCGGTGGTGCGCGAATACTGCGGGCACGGCATCGGCAAGGTGTTCCACGAGGAGCCCCAGGTGCTGCACTACGGTCGCAAGGGCAGCGGGCTGGTGCTCGAGCCGGGCATGACCTTTACCATCGAGCCGATGATAAACGCGGGCAGGCGCCAGACACGGCTGAACCAGAAGGATGGCTGGACGGTAACCACCCGGGATGGCCGCCTCTCCGCCCAGTGGGAGCACACCCTGGGAGTGACAGATACAGGCTGCGAGGTTTTTACCCGTCGCAATTCCGAGTCCCTGCCCGCTTGAATATGGCCACCGAGACAGGGGTACTTCCCGCCGCGATATTCGACGCCGCGGCTTTTGGGCAACAGCTGGAAACGGGCGAGATACTGCCCATTTGCAAGCAGGCCATCACCACTGCCACCGAATACCTGCACGCGCAATTTCGCAGCGGCGCGGCAACAGGGGACCTGATCCGCCTGCGGGCGCGCTTCATGGATGCCCTGCTGGGCACTCTCTGGGAGCGTCACGACTGGGGCGGGGCAGACATTGCGCTGGTGGCCGTCGGCGGCTATGGCCGCGGCGAGCTGCACCCCCACTCGGACATCGACATCCTGTTATTGCTGCGCGATGGCCGCCAGGGCTGCGAGCAGCAACTGGAAGCTTTTCTCACGCTGATGTGGGACATAGGACTGGTCATCGGACACAGCGTGCGGACGATTGCCGAGTGTACCGCCAAGGCGCGTGAAGACATTACCGTGCTGACCAACCTCATGGAGGCCAGGACACTGCGCGGCCCGGGCGAGCTGATGCAAAAAGTCCGCGAGGAAACCGGTCCCGACAGGATGTGGCCCAGCCCCGACTTTTTCCGCGCCAAGCTGGAAGAACAGCGAGCCAGGCATACCAAGTTCGCGGACACCGAGTACAACCTCGAGCCCAACGTCAAGAGCTGCCCGGGCGGACTGCGCGACCTGCAGATCATAGGCTGGCTGGCGGAGCGCCATTTCGGGGTCGAATCGCTGGAGAAGATCACCTCTTCCGATTTCCTCGATCCCGAGGAAATGGAAATACTGCACCGCGGACGCGAGTTCATGTGGCAGGTACGCTACGCACTGCACATGATAACCGGCCGGGAGGAAGACAGGCTGCTGTTCGATCACCAGCGCACCCTGGCGGAGCTGTGGGGTTTCAGGGATGGCGACCGACTGGCGGTCGAGCAGTTCATGCAGACCTATTATCGCTGGGCACTGGCCCTGGGACAGCTCAACGAGGTGCTGATACAGAACTTCGAGCAGGCGATCCTGCGGGCGGACACCGCAGATGACGTCAGCGTGATAAACGAGCGCTTCCAGCTGCGCAGCGGCTACGTGGAAGCGCGGGACGAAGATCTCTTTACCAACACGCCGGCCGCCCTGCTCGAGGTATTCCTGCTGTGCGCCAACCTGGAAGACTCCGAGGGTATCGCAGCGCCCACGATCCGCCTGATTCGCAACCATCGCCATCTGATAGATGATGCCTTCCGGGCCGACCCCCATAATCGCAGCACATTTATGGCGATTCTCAGCTCGCCCAACAAGATGGCCAGGCAACTGCGACGTATGGCCCGTTATGGCATCCTGGGCGAGTACCTGCCTGAATTCGGCCGTATCGTGGGCCAGATGCAGCACGACCTGTTCCACACCTACACCGTGGATGCCCACACCCTGGAAGCGGTCAAGAACTGCCGACGCTTTCTCTATCCGGATTTCGAACTGCGCTTTCCGGTATCCAGCAGGGTGGCCCGGCGCCTGCGCAAACCGGAACTTCTCTATATCGCCGCGCTCTACCACGACATCGGCAAGGGCCGCGGCGGCGATCACTCGGAGCTGGGCGCGGTGGACGCCGAACGTTTCTGCCGCGACCACGGCCTGGATGAACGGGACACAGAACTGGTGAGCTGGCTGGTCGGCAATCACCTGGTGATGTCGGCGGTGTCGCAGCGCAAGGACATCGCGGACCCGGAAATCATCCAGCAGTTTGCCCTGCATGTGAAGGACAAGGATCACCTGGACTACCTGTTCGCCCTTACCGTGGCGGACATCAATGCCACCAACCCGACGCTGTGGAACGCCTGGCGGGGCAGCCTGCTGCGCCAGCTGTATACCGAGACGCGCAGAGCCCTGCAGCGAGGCCTGGAAAACCCGGTTGACAAGCAGGACTGGGTAGATCGCAGCCGCCAGGCGGCCCGCCAGATCCTGGAGGATCGCGGCTTTACCGCCGAAGAGCTGGACGAACTGTGGCGCCAGCGCGGTGAGGACTATTTCCTGCGCGAGCGGGCCGAGGATATCGCCTGGCATACCGAGGCTATCGCCAGCCACTACAAGCGCGACAAGCCGCTGGTATTGATCCGTAACAATGTGGAATCCACCGTGGCCAATACCACCCAGATTTTTATCCACGCCCGCAGTAATGTGCAGCTCTTTCCAACCATCTGTGCAGAACTCGAACAGCTGGATCTCAGCGTCCATGACGCGCGCATCTACAATGCCAATGACGGCATGAGCCTGGATACCTTCTTCGTGCTGGACTCCAGCGGCCAGCCCATAGCGGAGGACGGCGGCCGCCTGAAGTTTATCAAACAGCAGCTCACCGAGTGCCTGTCGGGCGAGCCGGCTGCGCCGCAGATCATGCAGCGTCGCACGCCGCGCCGGGTGAAGTCATTGTCGGCGCCAACCGAAACCAGCATGTCCATCGACGATATCAAGCAGGTGTCTGTGCTGGAAGTGTCCTCCCCGGACCGGCCCGGCCTGTTGGCGCGCATCGGCAAGGTGTTCGTCCGCTTCGGCATAGAACTGCAGGCCGCAAAGATTCAGACACTGGGCGAACGGGTGGAAGACGTTTTCTTTATCACCGACGCGAACGAGCAGCCCATCACTGATGCGAAGCTGCGCGCGGCGCTTGAGCAGGCCATTTGCGATGAACTGGACGACCAGCCAGAGGACTGAGAACCGGTGAACCCGCATTTGTCGCAACTGCAGCCCTACCCTTTCGAGCGCCTGCGCCAGCTGTTTGCGGACCTGGCAGCGCCTGCCGGCAAAACCCCGATTTCCCTTTCGATTGGCGAGCCCAGGCACGCGGCCCCGGACTTCGTACTGGCGGAGATTGCCGCCAACCTGGACCGGCTGTCGAATTACCCGTCCACCATTGGCATCCCGGAGCTCAGGCAGGCGATCGCCAGCTGGCTGCAACGCCGTTTTGCCTTGCCTGAACTGGACAGTGAACAACAGGTCCTGCCCGTCAGTGGCACCCGGGAAGCGCTGTTCGCTTTTGCGCAGGCGGTAGTATGCCCCGACCCCGACGCCCTGGTGATGAGCCCGAACCCGTTCTACCAGATCTACGAGGGCGCCGCGCTGCTCGCCGGAGCCACCCCCCATTTCATCAACTGCACAGAGAGCTCCGGTCTGCTGCCGGACTTTGCCAGCGTTACCGAACAGCAGTGGCAACGCTGCCAGCTGCTGTACCTGTGCAGCCCGGGCAATCCCACCGGGGCAGTGTTGTCACTTGAACAGCTGCAACAGCTGGTGGCCCTGGCGCGGCAGTACGATTTCGTCATTGCCGGGGACGAGTGCTACTCGGAAATATACTTTGACGAGAACGCGCCGCCGGCCGGCCTGCTGCAGGCCTGCGCCGCCATGGGCGACAGCGATTACCGCAACTGCGTGGTCTTCCACAGCCTCTCGAAACGCTCCAACCTGCCGGGGCTGCGCTCGGGCTTCGTCGCGGGGGATGCAAGTATCATCCGGCAGTTCACGCTCTATCGCACCTACCACGGCTGCGCCATGCCGCTGCACCACCAGCTCGGCAGCATAGCGGCCTGGCGCGACGAGGCCCACGTGCAGGCCAACCGCGCCCTGTACCGACAAAAATTCGCCGCGGTACTGGCGGAGTTCGAAGGCAAACTCGCAGTGTCCGCCCCGGACGCCGGGTTTTACCTGTGGCCGCGTATCGATACCAGCGACACTGAATTCGCCCGGCACCTGTACGCCACCGAAAATGTCACCGTGCTGCCGGGCAGTTTCCTGGCCCGGGAAGCCCATGGCATCAATCCCGGCGCCAATCACCTGCGCATGGCACTGGTAGCGGAGCCCGGGCAGTGCATTGCCGCAGCCCGTCGCATCGTGCACAGCCTGGAAACACTGTAGGTACACCACCGTGCTGAAAGCCGAGCGCGCCGCCTATATTCTCCAGCGCCTGCAGCAACTGTACCCGCAAACCCCGGTGCCGCTGGATCACCGGGACCCGTTCACCCTGCTGGTCGCGGTACTCCTCAGCGCCCAGTGCACGGATGAAAGGGTCAACCAGGTGACCCCCGCCCTGTTTGAGCTGGCCGCCACTCCCGAGGCCATGGCGGCGCTGGATGTGGAGCAGATCCGCGCGATCATCCGCCCCTGCGGCCTGTCCCCGCAGAAATCCAGGGCGATCAAGCGACTCAGCGAGATTCTGGTTGAGGAACACGACGGGGAAGTCCCCGCCGACATGGAAGCGCTGGAACGCCTGCCCGGGGTGGGCCACAAGACCGCCAGCGTGGTGATGTCCCAGGCCTTCGGTGTGCCGGCTTTCCCTGTGGACACCCACATCCACCGGCTGGCCCAGCGCTGGGGTCTTTCCAGCGGCAAGAACGTGGTGCAAACCGAGCGAGACCTGAAGCGCCTGTTTCCCCGCGAGTACTGGAACCGGCTGCACCTGCAGATTATTTTCTACGGTCGCCAGTTCTGCACCGCCCGCGGCTGCGATGGCCGCACCTGCGAGATCTGCACCACCTGTTACCCGCAGCGCAAACACCCGAAAAAGACGCGCAAAGCGTAATTCCAGGCTTTGTCGAGAATTACCTTGCCGTTCCACTCGCGACGGAGAGCGGGGGTTGCCTCGCTCCATGGCCGCGGCCCTCCGGGCTTCCCTCGGTCGGTCACGAGCCTTACAGCGCTACGCTGTCTCGCTCCACTCCCTCGGCGCTGGCCTTTTATATTCCGCGAGGCAACCCCCGCCCTCCACCGCACTGAGTTCAAACTATAAGGATTCAATCACAGCGCATTGCATTGAATGGGTTCGCATGGACGCCCGATGTGAGGCAGGGGTTCGGGTGTGTTCTGGCGAAATATTAAAGGCCAGCGCCGAGGGAGTGGCGGAAGACAGCGAAGCGCCTTAAGGCTTCCAACCGACTGAGGGAAGCCCGGAGGGCCGCGGCCATGGAGCCAGGACACACCCGAACTCCTGCCGACTTTGGAACAAATGGATCCCTATAACTCGCTCAGCTCGACTGATCACAGCGCCGCCAGGAACGCCCTCACCACCATCACCCAGAGCACAAGGGCGGAGAGAATGTAGACGCCAAAACGGTGCGCCACCCTGTTGTAGCTGCAGTGGATGAGGCTGTGCAGGCAGCGCAGCAGCAGGAAGGCCCAGGCGCAGTTGGTGTAGAAGCTGTCGACCTGCCCGGCAACCATCAGGTAAAGGCACAGGCCATAGAAAATCACCGGCAATTCAAACAGGTTCTTGAAATTGTTGCTGGCGCCGGAAACCTCGGCGGGAACCAGTACCTGCACGTCCGCCGGAGTCTTGAACTGTTCGATATCGAGCTTGTTGGACCGGGCATAGCCTACCCGCTGCACAAACATACAGACCCATACCAGCAGGGTCAGGACCATCATGCCCAGCATGGGCAGGGCAAGATCGGTGGACATATTCATCAGCAATCACCTCTTGTTATTGTCTTGGTCTGGAAAGCCTCAATGTGGCTGCCACCGCCATTCTACCGATACAGCCCCGCTATATCTAACGTCTTGTATTTGCTATGCTTGCGGGCCTTTTCGCAACAGGGCTGCGCAGCGGTTTGATCACTCTCTACGGCATTAAAAACTGCGACACGGTGAAGAAAGCCCGCCAGTGGCTGGACCTGCACGGCGTTGAATACCGCTTTCATGATTTTCGCCTGGACGGGCTGGAACCGCAGACCGTTGCCGGCTGGCTGGATGAGCTGGGCTGGCAGGACCTGGTGAACCGGCGCAGCACCAGCTGGAAAGCGCTGGATGAAGCGACCCGGGAGGGCATGGACAACAGCTCTGCGCTGGCGGCAATCATGGCACAACCCACTCTTATCAAGCGGCCACTGCTGGACACCGGCCACGAGCGCTTCACCGGGTTTACAGCCGCGAGCTACCAGGCGATTTTCAGTAAACACACCCTCTGATCAACAAGGATCAAGCATGACAGACAAGGCATTCGCTTTCGGCCTCGGCGTGGGCACCCACAACCGCAAGGGAGACTGGCTGGAGGTGTATTTCCCACAGCCACTGCTGGCGCCCCCGGCGTCGCTGTGTGCCGCGCTCGAAGGCTGTGACTCCGGCGCCGCACTGAACAAAACACAACTGCAGGCTCTGCAGTCCGCCCTGGCAGCGGCCGGGGCCACCGAGGAGGCCGGGCTCGCGGGACAATTGCTCGACAGCGGCCGACCGGCGGTCGCGGTGCTGCTGCGTGAGGATGCGCCGCCGGCCAACGTGCCAGAGGGTTACCTCAAGCTTCACCTGCTGTCCCACCGCCTGGTCAAGCCCCACGGTACCAACCTGCAGGGACTGTTTGGCGTGCTGCCCAATGTCGCCTGGACCAGCGAGGGTGCAATCGATATCGCCGAACTGCCCGAGCGCCAGCTGGCCGCGCGCCTGCGGGGCGAGGTGCTGGAAGTCAGCTGTGTCGACAAGTTTCCGAAGATGACCAATTACGTGGTGCCGGCCGGTGTGCGCATCGCACATACCGCCCGGGTCCGCCTCGGGGCCTACCTGGGCGAGGGCACCACCATCATGCACGAGGGTTTCGTCAATTTTAACGCCGGTACCGAGGGGCCGGGTATGATCGAGGGGCGCATATCGGCGGGGGTCTTTGTCGGCGCAGGTTCCGACCTCGGCGGCGGCTGTTCGACCATAGGCACCCTCTCCGGCGGCGGTAACATCGTCATATCGGTGGGCAAGGAATGCCTGATTGGCGCCAACGGCGGCATCGGCATCCCGCTGGGGGACCGCTGCACCGTCGAGGCCGGCCTGTTCATTACCGCGGGCACCAAACTGACCATGCTGGACGCTGAAGGCATGCCGGTGGAGACAGCCAAGGCCAGGGAGCTGGCCGGCAAGTCCGACCTGCTGTTTCGCCGCAATTCCACCACCGGTGCGGTGGAGTGCCTGACCAACCGGACCGCTGTCGAACTGAACCAGGAACTGCACGCCCACAACTGAGCAACCACACCCATGGAAAAAACACTGGCGCTTTGCTGTGACCTGATCAGCCGCCCCTCGGTCACACCCGAGGATGCCGGCTGCCAGCAACTGATGATGGAGCGGCTGGCGGCAATCGGCTTCAAGTGCACCGCGCTGCGCTTCGGGGATGTCGATAATTTCTGGGCGGAGCGCGGCACTGCAGGGCCCATACTGGTATTCGCCGGCCACACTGACGTGGTGCCCACCGGCCCGCTGGAGCAGTGGCACAGCCCGCCCTTTGCTCCCACCCTGGTCGACGGCGTGCTGTACGGCCGCGGGGCGGCCGACATGAAGGGCAGCCTCGCTGCCATGCTGGTGGCCTGCGAAGAGTTTGTCGCCGCCCACCCCGACCACAACGGGCGCATCGGTTTCCTGATAACATCCGATGAGGAGGGTGATGCGGTAAACGGCACCGTGCGGGTCATCGAGCACCTGCAACAGCAGGGCAAGGCCATAGACTGGTGCCTGGTCGGCGAACCCTCCAGCACGCTCGCGCTGGGAGACGTGATCAAGAATGGCCGTCGCGGCTCACTGGGAGCAGTACTCACCGTACGGGGTATCCAGGGACACATTGCTTACCCGCACCTGGCCGACAACCCGATCCATCGCGCCCTGCCGGCCCTGCATGCACTGGCGACGGAGGTCTGGGACGAGGGCAACGAGTTCTTCCCGCCCACCTCAATGCAGATCTCCAACATCAATGGCGGCACCGGGGCGACCAACGTGATCCCCGGCACTGTGCAGGTTCGCTTCAACTTCCGTTTTTCCACTGAGGTAACCGAGGCGGACTTACGCCGGCGCACGGCAGCCATACTGGACGCCCACGGCCTGGATTACGAACTGCTCTGGGCTCTCAGCGGCCAGCCCTTCCTGACCCCCAGCGGTGCGCTGGTGGAAGCAACCGTTGGCAGCATCAACGAGGTAACCGGGTTGACGCCCGAGCTGTCCACCGCGGGCGGCACTTCCGATGGCCGTTTCATTGCCCCGACCGGGGCCCAGGTTGTCGAGGTGGGGCCGGTGAACGCCACCATCCACAAGCTCAATGAGGAAGTGCTGGCGGACGACCTGCCGAGGCTGGCGGCAATCTACCGCGGCATCCTGGCGCGGCTGCTGCTATAGCCACCGAAACAATCCCGGCCAGGCTGCACTAAAGGGCGTCGAGCAGGCTCTGGCAACCCGCCCTGGCCAGCTCGATATTGCCCTCCCCCGGCACCACCAGTACCCTGCCGCTGCCAAGCGCGGCCAGGCTCGATGCGACCACTTCGGGGGCTTCCATCCACATCTGCTCGGGTACCTGGCTTTTGCTGAATCCCTCGGCCTCGAGAGCCTGGTGGAATTCCGTATGGGTGTAACCGGGGCAGAGCGCCTGTACTTCGATGCCCGTGCCCTCCAGTTCCGCCTGCAGCGCCTGCGAAAAGAAATTGAGAAAGGCCTTGCTGGCGCCGTACACAGCGATACCTTTACCCGGGAGGAAAGCGCCCACCGAGGAGACATTGATGATGTGACCGCCGCCACGCTCACGCATAAACGGTATGGCGGCCCGGCACAGGGTGATGGTGGTATCTATATGGAGGCCCACCATGTCCCTCTGGCCCTCGATGCCCAGGTCTGGAAAAAAGCCCAATTTACCGAAGCCCGCGTTGTTGACCAGGTAATCCACCGGGCCCAGCTGGCGCAAGGCTTCCATGGCCCGGGCCACCCCCTCCACGCTGTTGAGGTCAGCCTCGACCGGGTGCAGTTCCACGCGCCCGGCGAGCTCTTCTCCCAACTGCGCCAGGCGCTCGCCGCGCCGGGCTACCGCGATGATGACGTCGCAGCGGTCCGCCAGCTGCCGGCAGAACTCCGCTCCCAGGCCGGCGGAGGCACCGGTCACCAGTGCCGTGATCTTGTGTGCAGACATGTTTTATCTCCCTGTGTTGATGCCGGCCTTTGGCTGGCGATGATAACGTCGGCTGGCGATGGCCGTCGTATGGACCCTGCGCTGCCTGGGGATGGTGACAATCAACTCAGTGCTCGCCGCACATAGACATCAAAGCGCACTGCCTTGCCGGCCACGCTGTGCGAGGGTTTCCTGCCCGCCAGGACGGGTGCCCGGGGCGGGCGCTTGACCACCACGCGGGATATGTCCTGCGCGATTGCCCACAGCAGCAGGTCATCGGCGTCCCGGCAAGCGCTGTCCTCACCCAGCAGGATATGAAACAGTGCCATCTCCTTTTTTACCGCCGCGCTCTTGTCCCGCGCGGGAAACATCGGGTCCAGGTAGATCACGTCCGTCGAGGCCAGCTGCGGTGGCGCCAGGTCCCGGGCGTCCGCCGCAACAAGAATCATGAGCCGGGCAGCCTGCAACAACCATTCGTCTCCACTGGCCAGCGCGGCCTGCAAGCCCTGTGCGAGCATCGCGGCAATTACCGGCTCGCGCTCGCACAGCATTACTTTACAGCCCATATCTGCCAGGACGAAGCTGTCCCTGCCAAGGCCGGCGGTAGCATCGACGACCTGCAGGCGTCGCCTGGCGGACACGCCGATCGCCCTGCCCAGCAGTTCGTTGTGACCGGATCGTCGGCGGTGGCGCATGCCATCGCTGCCAAAGTCCACCCGCACCGGACCGGGCAGGGCCTGGCTCGCCCCCCTGCGCGGAGCTTTACCGGAACCGGCCGCCGGCCCACCCGCCAGGCCCCGCCGGGTCAGCTGCAACGCAAGGCCCGGCACAGAGACCAGCAGCAGAAGGTCAAACTCCTCGCATAGTGCGGGATTGGTGCCCATGGCGGCGAGGGGCAGGTCGAGCTGGCGGGCCAGGCTGGTCGCCACCGGGACAGCATCGATACAGGTAGGCAACAGCGCCAGGGAGGCGGGCGCAGCGCGCGGGGCGTTCAAGGACGGTAGCGGGAAATCGCTCCCCGGTCGTCATCCGACGGCGGTGCTCCCGGTCCGATATCCCGCTCACCGGCGCGGCACAACAGTGTCATGCCGCGGTCAGTCTTCGGTCATTACTTTGGTGCTGCGCTTTTTTAGCAGTCCCGCAAGGTCATCAAACAGTTCCTCGGTACTGGGTGCCGCACCGGGCCGGGGCCGGGGCTCACCGGCAACCGGCTCGCGCGCACTGCGCAGGGGCAAGCGGCTGCCATCCAGGCCCAGGCAAAGCCGCTGGCCCTCGAGATCGATGGCAATTTGCAGGTTATATGCATGGCGCGAAAGACCGTGTTTGTCGACGATACGAAAGCGTCTCGGGCCGGGTTTTTCCGTCTGGTCCGGACTTTCCGTGAGATGGCAGGCCAGGGATTTTATCGCCTTACCGGAGAGCTGGGTGCCCTGCAGGGCCGGCAGACCCCGGTTACAGGTACTGACAAATGCCGGCGAGGAGATCATTGGTGCCGCTTTGCCGGCGGTCTGCGCCTCCGTGACCGGCTTCCAGCTGGGGCTTTCACAGTGAAAATCGCCGACCAGTATCTGATGGGCCTGCGCGTGGTCCAGCATGCGGGCCAATTCGATGGTGACATCGCCCACAATATAGCTGAACACCGTCGGATTGACGCCCTCGGCCTGGTACAACTCATAGTGACCGCCGATATGGTAAGCGGCGCGGATGACCGGAACCGTATGGCCGCGGGACGCCGCCCTGGCCACCGCATTGTCCGCCACCACCAGCAACATGAAATAAAACAGGTCCTGGTTGGCGGCCGGGCCGAGGTCCCTGTTCCAGATGTAATAACCGTCACCGGTAGTGGTGCGGGCAAAATTGATCTCGATCCCCTGTGCCAATAACTTGTTGTAGGCTGAGTTGAGGGAGTAGGAGAGACTGTTCAGCTGGCTTGCCTGCTCAAACGGCGTATGCAGGGAGAACTCGACAATATCAAACAGCAGCACGGCCCGACTCTCGACGTAGCTGAGTCCGTAGCGTTTTATCAGCTGCTCAACGGCTTCCAGGACATTTTTTTCCTCGGTGAGGGCGGTGTTCAGCTTGATAAAGGTAGGCGCGATATCCAGGCGTTCACTGATCTTGAACAGCTGTTCACGGGTCTTGCGCCGTCGGCCGGAAATCAACTTCCTGACAAAGGCCTCGTTGTCCTCGCCCTGCATGGTCGCCGCTGCCGTCCCGGCGCAGTAGTTGCCAAGAAAGTAATGCGGGACGAAGATCACCAGCAGCCCGCGCTCGTCAGCACTCCAGCACAAAACAATGTTCTGCCCGAGGCGCCACTGGCGACGCAGGGTTTGCTCCAGGGTCTTCAGATTACCGCGCTGTACGATGCTGATGGAGTCCTGCGACTCGCGATCGCCCGATGGTATGCCGGTGATAGTGGATTCAGCCATTTTCATACTCGTTTTTGTCCGCCTGACAAGATAGCATTATAGGTGCCCTCCCTGCGGGGGGCTACACTGTCCGCAGCGCGCCCAAACGCGCTGGCAGGCACTGCCACCACCCAGGAACCCTTGCCCGCCATGACTGATCGCCTGCGCCTGAGCGTGATTTGCCCCCTGCTACTGCTGTGCGCCGCCTGCGGCAGCTACGATTTCACCGTCAACGACAGGGTGGTCTACACTCCCGACCCACTGTTCAACGATTTTGATGTCCCTGACGAGGCGCTGCGCGAATGTATCCGCGAGGCCATCAACGATGCCCGGGCCACCAACGCCAGCGAGCTTGCCAGCCTCAGCTGCACGGATGCCGGCATCGAAACGCTGGCGGGCCTGGACACCTTCACGGAACTGGAGCAACTGACCCTGTCATCCAATAATATTGTGAATATCAGTGAACTGGCCGCCCTGACCGTGTTGCAGGTGGTTTACCTGGACAATAACCGGATCATCGATCCCGTGCCCTTGTACCAGCTCCCCGCACTGCACCGGCTGGACCTGTCCGGCAACCCGGGCCTGATGTGCCCGCCACCAGGCAGCCTGCTGCGTGTCAGCGACGTGACCCTGCCGGTGCACTGCCGCTAGTGTCCTGTCCGGCGAGTCCTGATTCCGGCATGACCTGCTACAGCCGATGTTCTATCGTTTCCTGAGCTGGCTGCCCTTACCACTGCTGTACGTTCTGGCGTGGCCGGGCTACCTGCTGCTCTACCATGGCACAGGCTACCGCAAGGAGGTGGTGACGGAGAACCTCTCCCGGGCTTTCCCGGAAAAAAGCGCGGCGGAAATCACCCAACTTGCCAAGCAGTTCTACCGGCAGCTGGTACAGGTAGCCCTTGAGATCATCAGTACCCGTCGTATGAGCGCTGCCGCCATCCGGCGTCGCGTGACTGTAATGAACCCCGAGTTGCTGCGCGAGTATTCAAATGACTTCAGGGATTCGGTGGTCATGCTGGCCATCCACCAGGGCAACTGGGAATGGATGCTGCACGGCGTCAAGCTCCACCTGGACATCCCCATCGACCCCGTCTACAAGCCCCTGCACAACCGCCAGCTGGACCAGCTGATTCTGGAAATCCGCAGCCAGTTCGGCTCGCGGCCAATCCCCCTGGCCTCTGCCGCGCGGGACATCCTGCGGCGGCGGCGCGAGTTCCGGCTGTTCGTGCTGGTCGCAGACCAGGCGCCGATAGAAGGGGAAAGGAGTTACTGGACACGGTTCATGAACCGCGAGGCACCGTTTTACGAGGGCGGCGAGACTATCGCAAAAATCACCGGCTACCCGGTGTTGTTTGCCCAATGCCGGCGCCGTTCGCGGGGGCATTACGAGGTGGAGTTCAGTGAAGTGGCCCGCCCTCCCTACGATGGCAGTGAGCACCAGATCGTCGAGAAGTATGTGCGCCTTGCGGAGCAGGCAATTCGCGCGGAACCCGAAAGCTGGTTGTGGAGCAATCGCAGGTGGAAGCGCCAACCGCCGGGTGACGAGCGCAAAGGGCCGGTATAACTCTCAGGTATCCTGAACCACCGCCAACCAGTCAAAGCCATCTGCCTGCTCCGCCCAGACCACGCCATCCAGGGAATCGAGCACCGAAAGCAGGGCCTCCTCGGCTTTCTGCCGGCTGTTGTTGTTCTCGCTGATATGCGCCACCACGAGGTGACCCGCGCGGGCGCCGCCGAGCTGGCGCAATAATTGCGCTGCCTGGTCGTTGTTGAGATGCCCCCAGTCACCGCCAACCCGTCTCTTCAGGGCTGGTGGATAACTACCTGCGTGCAGCATGGCGAGGTCGTGATTAAACTCCAGCAAGAGGCTGTGGCAGGCGTGAAAGTTTTCCAGCACGTGGGGGGTAACGCTGCCCAGGTCGGTCAGGATGCCCAGGGTCTGGCCTCCCCAGGACAGCAGGAACTGGCAGGGTTCCGCGGCATCATGGGGCACTGTCACCGCACGAACATCCAGGGCGCCGACAGTGAAGGTATCCTCGCTGTTGAAGCAGTGCAGGCGGTGGCTGCCGTCGCAACGGCCGGTGCCGGCGGTACCGTGACTGAGATAGACGGGAATACCGAACTTGCGCGACAGCATCGCCACCCCGGCGCAGTGATCGGAGTGCTCGTGGGTTACCAGGATGGCGTCCAGCTGCCCGGGATGCACAGCAAGTCGCTCCAGCCGTCGCATGGTTTCACGCAGGGAAAAGCCACAGTCGACCATCAACAGGGTGTCGCCGGCCCGGACCAGGGTCGCATTACCCTTGCTGCCCGAGCCGAGTGAAGCAAACTGCATCCAGTGTCCCTTACGATAAGTTCGCCGATGTTCAGCGCGCCAGCCAGGGTCACCGGCAGGGCGCGCTAGTCGATATTACCCTTGAGGAGGGTGAGCAGGGCCTGTTCGTCCCTTTTCTCCATCAAGGGCAAATCCGCCCCGTCTGCCGCTGCCTGTTGCTTGATCCTGATTGCCACGTCCTGGGCATCCAGGGTGTCCACAGACACCACGAAGATCTGGTCAACCAGTGGGTCTTCGTCACCGCCCAGCATCCAGTCGAACCAGCCACCCTCGTCTTCGCTATCGGTTCCCAGGAACCGCACATAGTATTTCCCGGCACTGCGATCGCGGTCAGTAATCTCGAAATTCGACTCCTCGATAGCGCGCCCCACTGAGGCCCACGCCCTGTCGTAGGGCAGGCTCAGGCGAATATAAATATCGTTATCCGGGCCTTCCTGCATCGATATTTTGCCCACCGTGCTGATTGCCTGGTCCGCCATCATGGACACGGGGGTTGAATCGGCGCTGTTGGCGATGTACTGGGCGAGCGCGCGCAACATCTCGCTCTCCTGCGCCGCATCGGCTGAACTGACGGGCCAGTTATCGACATCGCCCGCCTGGCTCATCTGCAACACATGCAGTTCGCTGGTGCCACGCTGCACACCCTGCTCGATGCGAAACCGGAACCGGCTGGCCATGGACTCACCCTCGAGGTTCACCCAGGCGCTTTCGAGAAGACCGGCGTTGGCGTCCACCCGGGCCAGCGGTATCTGGGAAACCGATAAAAATGCCCGGACCTGGGGCCACACCTGCCCGGGAGCTGCGTTTATCAACGCCCAGCTCTCCTCTCCCAGGGTCTGGATTCTCACCTGCTCATCCTGGGCCCCCGCTACCAGGGGGGACGGTCGGGGCACTTCAAAGTCACCGGCCAGCAGGAGATTGTCCGTGATGGGGGGAACCGGGTACATCTCACCCAGCGATGAGCTGTCGTCGCCTTCGGGCACCTGCAGGGCCGGCACCTCCCTGGATTTCTTGTAGTCCTGGGATTTGTCCCGGAAGACCCCGTCGTCGCCAAACAGGTAGCCACAGCCGCTGCATAGCGAAACGAGCATTACCGGCAGCATCCACTTCGTCGATTTCAGCAAAAGGTCCATCAGATTCCCGCCGTCTCCAAAGCCGCAATTAGCTGTGCATGAAAGGACTCATCGAGGGGTGTGAGCGGCAGCCGTATGCCCTCCTCGATCAAGCCCAGGTAGCCCAGCGCCCACTTGACCGGTATGGGGTTGGCCTCGACGAACAGCGCCCGGTTGAGGGGTCCCAGACTGTCGTTGACAGCGGCGGCGGCTTGCCGCTCGCCCGCCATCGCGAGGCGGCACAACTCCGCCATCCTCGCGGGTGCCACGTTGGCCGTCACCGAGATGTTGCCGTGACCGCCGCCAAGCATCAGCTCCATCGCCGTGGGATCGTCCCCGGAATAAATGGCCAGTCGATCGCCACAGCGAGAGATCAGCTCAAGACCCCTGGCGACATCGCCGGTAGCGTCCTTGATGCCGGTGATATTATCGACTTCGGCCAGGCGCGCCACGGTGTCATTGCTCATATCGACACAGGTTCTGCCGGGCACATTGTAGAGTATCTGGGGAACATCCACGGCCGCGGCTATTGCCCTGAAGTGTTCGTAAAGGCCGCGCTGGGTGGGACGGTTGTAGTAGGGGGTCACCAGCAGGCAGGCGTCGGCCCCCGCCTCTGCCGCCGCCCGGGTCAGGTCTATGGCCTCCCAGGTCGAATTCGAACCGGTACCCGCCACCACCGGCAGGCGCCCGCGCAGGTAATTGACGCAGTGCCTGATAACCTCGCAGTGCTCCTCCACGCTCAGGGTGGCGCTTTCGCCGGTGGTGCCCACCGCTCCTATCGCACTGGTTCCCGCTTCCAGGTGCAGGTCCAGCAGCCGCTCCAGCCCGGCCCAGTCCACGCTGCCGTCGGCATGCATGGGGGTGACCAGGGCGACTATACTGCCGGTAATCATTCGTTATCTCCGAAATTTGCGCGGGTCGCGGGCCCTTTCTGGACTCGGCCCGGGGGAAAGTCCGCCATTATCCATGACAACGCCCGTAAGACAACCAAATTGGGCTAAAATGAAGCCGACTCAGGATGGGAGTATGGGCCGGTATTGGCCGGAACCCGGGGAGAATACCTTATGTCAGCCGCGCGACTTTTACATTGCCTGTGGATCGCAGCATTCATGCTGGCGGCCGGTGCTGCCGCCGCCGACAACACCCTGAGAGTCGGCCAATTGTCCGAGCTGGACCGGCAATACATGACCCAGCAGCGCGACCTGCTCAACGACATGGCCTCCGTGGAGCTGGGCAGGCGTTTCACGGGCGACACGGATAACGACCTGCAACTGTTACAGCTGTTACTGGACCGCCGCCTGGTGAGACCTGACCAGACCCGGGAATTGCAGGCCATGGGGGTGATCATGGGCGACCTGCTGGCCGCCGATCTCGACATGCACTGGGTCATCTATGAGGACGCACAAGGTCGCAGTCGCGCCCTGCGCTACAGGGACAGCGATGAATACCTGTTTCCCATCACCATGATCTCCCGGCGCCGGGAGGCCGACAACCATACGCCGGTCGCCGCGATTTACCAGAAGGCCTACGACATCATCGCACCGCTGCAACCGGCGCTACCGTTCCGCTAGGTGCCGGCCATTCGCATGCCTTGGTGTTTCCGGGGTCAAGCCTTTAAACTCCGGGATACGATCCTGACCTGCCGATTCTTATGACCGAGCAGCACGCTGGCTTCCAGCTGGTACACAGTAATGACACCGATGCACTGCTCACGCTCTCCGGACCGTGGGTACAGGGTTGCGACCTGGAGGATTTCAGCTCCTTGTCCAGCCAATTGCACCTGGGCACTTCCACCCACCTGACGGTCGACGGCGCCGCCCTCCAAGAGTGGGATTCCACGCTGGTCGCGTTCCTGTTGCAGTGCTTCAACCACTGCAGCGAAGCAGGAATCACCTTTGCTACCCGGGACCTCCCTGCCGGTGCGGCGAAGCTGCTCGCGCTGGCCACTGCCGTGCCCCCCCACCGACTGGAGCCGGAGTCACCGCAGCATTGGCTGGCATCCCTGAACCCCATGGTATTGCTGGATAAATCCGCCGACTTTTTCAGGCAGTCGCTGGGATTTGTCGGCGAGGTGAGCGTGGCCCTGGTAAAACTCGCGGTCGGCAAGTCCAATACGCGCTTCGAGGATTTCCGCCAGTTCTGTTATGAGGGTGGACCCAGGGCACTGGGCATCATCACCCTTACCAGCGTTCTGGTGGGCATGATCCTGGCCTACCTCGGAGCGGTGCAATTACAGCAGTTCGGGGCGGAAGTCTACGTGGCGAACCTGGTAACCATCGGCATCCTGCGGGAGATGGGGGTGCTCATGACGGCGGTTGTGATGGCCGGGCGCACCGGCGCAGCCTACGCCGCGCAGCTCGGCACCATGCAAACCAATCAGGAAATAGACGCGATCACCACAATGGGCATATCCCCCGTCGAGTTCCTGGTCATTCCGCGCCTGCTCGCCCTGGTCGTGGTAATGCCCATGCTGACACTCTACGCGGACCTGCTGGGAATTGTCGGCGGCGGTATCGTCGCCGGCGGCATGGGCATTACACCGCTGCAATACATCTCCCAGGCGGAGAGCGCGCTTGCCATAAACCACCTGCTGGTGGGACTGATCAAGAGCGTGGTGTTTGCCCTGCTGATAGCGGTGGCGGGCTGTCGCGCCGGAATGAACTCCGGCAGAAGTTCCGCCGCGGTGGGCCAGGCCGCTACTGAAGCCGTGGTCACTGCCATCGTCTACCTGATTGTGGCGGATGCCGGCATCAACATCATCTGCCAACAGATACGCTTCTGATGACCCAGGCAAGCGCGGAAACCCATATCGACGTGAGCGACCTCACCATGGCCTACGGGTCTTTCGTTCTCCAGCGCGACCTGAATTTTGTGGTCAGGCGAGGCGATATCTTTGTCATCATGGGCGGCAGTGGCTGCGGCAAGAGCACCCTGCTCAAGCACATGCTGGGCCTGATCAGCCCCGCCCGCGGGGATATCACCTACAGTGGGCAAAGCTTTGTCCACGCCAGCGATGCGCAGCGGGAGGCCACTCGCAGGCGCTGGGGTATTACCTACCAGACAGGCGGCCTCTTCAGCGCCATGACCCTGGCTGAAAACGTGGCACTGCCGCTGCAGCTCTACACCAATTACGGCAGCGGTGAAATCAGGGATATCGTGGCCTACAAACTGGCCCTGGTCGGCCTTGCGGGATACCAGGACTACTATCCCTCCGAAATCAGCGGGGGCATGAGCAAGCGGGCCGCGCTGGCGCGGGCCATTGCGCTGGACCCCGAAATACTTTTCTTTGATGAGCCCTCTGCCGGGCTGGACCCGATCAGTTCCCGACTGCTGGATGACCTGATCATGGAAATCCAGGACTCAACCGGGGCAACTGTCGTGATGGTGAGCCATGAGCTGGCCAGCATTTTCAATATTGCCAACAACTCGGTGTACCTGGACGCTGCCAGTCGCACCATGATCGACTACGGCGACCCGGCCTACCTGAGGGATCACAGCAAGCAGGCCGTGGTGCGCCAGTTCCTGAACCGGGGCAGCCGCACAGACGAAAGTACCGCACAAGCACAGAGGTCAGGCAATGAGTGAAAAACCGCATACCGTCGCCATCGGCGCTTTCGTGGTCGGCGCGCTACTGATTGCGATCACCATCGTGATTTTTGCGCTGGGCACCGGCTTCGGCCGCCAGAGCGAAAAAGTGGTCATGGTGTTCGAGGGTTCGGTCAAGGGATTGAACGTAGGCGCCCCCGTGGCACTGCGAGGTGTGCAGATAGGCCAGGTGACCACCGTGGAACTCATGCTGAACGCCGACAATCTCGACCTGATCATGTTGGTGGAGGCAGAATTGAGCAGCAAGAACATCAGGCGCCTGGGTGAGAGCACCAAGGATGTCACGGACGGTTTGATCGCGCGCGGCCTGCGCGCCCAGCTGAAAACCCAGAGCCTGCTGACCGGCCTGTTATACATCCAGCTTGACTTCCATCCGGATAAACCGCCCGTGCTGGTGCATATAGACTCGGAATTGACCCAGATTCCCACTATCCCCACTGATCTCGAGCAGATCGCCCGCGAAATAGAGGAGATAGATATCGCCCAGCTGGCCCAGGAAGTGCAGGACACGATTCACGGCCTCAGTACATTCGTGACCAGCGATGCCTTCCAGTCCCTGACCGGGGATCTGCAGACAACCCTGGTTGCCGTCACGGCGCTCAGTGACGAATTGAAAGGCCAGCTGGCAACTACCGGCCCGAAACTGGACGACGTGCTGAATGGGGCCTCACAGGCCATGGCCGGAGCAAACAGGGAGCTACCCAAACTCTCCGAGCTGGCGCAGAAGAACCTGGCAGTACTGAACGAGGCGATAAAGGCCTTTGAAAATACCATGGTAAATATCGACAGCCTGGTATCGCCAGGGTCCGCTACCGCCTACCAGCTGAACAAGGCCCTGCGCGAGCTCACCCTAGCCAGCCGGGCTATCCAGGAGCTCGCCAGCCTGCTGGACCGCCAGCCAGAGTCGCTGTTGCGCGGCAAACAGGAGGAGATAGAATGATCGACAAGCTGCAACGATGCGTGGCCGGCCTGTGCCTGCTGCTCTGGCTCAGTGCCTGCGGCAGTTCGCCGCCGAGCAATTTTTACCGGCTCACACCCGCCGTTGAGCCCACCCCAGGCGGCCAGCACCCGGCGCTGGGGGTCGGGCCTGTAGACATCCCGGAATTTCTCAATCGCAATTCCGTGGTGTACGCCAGCGGCGGCAACCAGTTGCAAATAGCCGGCACTGAACGCTGGGCAGAGCCGCTGGAATACGGCATCGGCCGGGTAGTCGGCCTCAACCTGTCCGCGCTGATGCAAACTGAAAACCTGCGCTTTTTCCCATGGGATGTGCGCCAGGCCCCGGATTACGGCATCAGGATCAGTGTGCTCGACCTGGATGCAAGGGAGGGCCAGGCGACACTGGTCGTCGATTGGCTGATATACAAGCCCGGCGATGGTGCTCACA
The DNA here is from genome assembly GCA_024642265.1 of Haliea sp. Lineage (GTDB taxonomy): Bacteria > Pseudomonadota > Gammaproteobacteria > Pseudomonadales > Halieaceae > JARRPM01. The sequence goes on from JAHEBL010000005.1 coordinate 34,960, forward strand.
TCACCCGGCAGATCAGCCAGTTCAAACAGCCGCTGGCACCCGGGCAACTGACGCCATCGGAACTGCCTGCCGCCTACAGCGCGCTGTTTTACGAGTTCAGCCAGACAGTTGCGGCGGCTATAAAAGACCAGATGCAGCGGGATGCGAGCGCAGCGGAGGCAAACTAGAGAGCTGCATCACCCTTGTGCCTTGACGCAGAGAAGCTCTGGCGATCAGCTCACCGGGAGCAGCACCGACAGGATCTGGCGCATCTGGCCCCGATGTCAGAAATCGTCGCTGCGCAGCATGGCGTCAGAGCCACCATCGACAAAAAATACCGAGCCGCACACGAAGGCGGCTTCAGGGCCAAGCATAAATCGCATGACGTTGGCGATCTCCGCGGGCCGGGCGGTACCACCCCAGGGCACCATTGCGGCAAATTGCTTCATGGCATCGCCAAATTCTGCATCAGCCATCACCTGCTCTGTCAGAGGGGTCAGGGTAATTCCCGGTGCCACCGCGTTCAGGCGCACTCCCCCGGCGGCGTAATCCGCCACATTGCGGCGCATCCACAGTACCAGCGCCCGCTTGGAACCCGCGTAGGCACTGTGGCCGTCACGGCTCTCGATATCGGCGCAGGCGCGCTCCTCGTCCCCCGCCAGGCAGGCCTGCACGAACAGGTCATCGTTGCCAATCATCGGGGCGGAATTGGATGCCACCAGCAGCGCGGTGCCGCGCTTCAGAGCCAGCAGGTCGCGCAGGCCCGCCACGGTCTCCACCGCCGCGAAATAGTTGACCCGGGCTATCAGTGAAAGGGGCTTCGCCACCGGCGGCAAGCCGGCGCAGGGAATATAGCCATCCAGTCCGTCCGGCGCCCGGGCGCGAATGCCGTCGACCGCCGCGCGCCGGCCCTCGGCAGTGGCGAGATCGGCTACGATATCGCCCTCCCGGATATCCACCGAGATCACCTCGTGCCCGGTCTCCGTCAGCTGGCGCTTCAACTCCGCGCCGATGCCAGTGGCGCCGCCGGTCAATGCATAGCTACCCATAACTGTTCATCCTGTTGTAAAGCGCGGGCACAACCCGCCGCGGGCCCACTTTATCGCGACCATGCCGGCCGGCTACTGGAAGTTGTAGCGAAACTCCATCCCGTACATGCGCGGCTCGTCGGTACGGCCATAGGACGGGGAACCATCGGAAAAGTCGGTGGCCAGCTGACCACCCAGCCCACCCGGATCCACTTCGTCAGGCTGCCAGTTGGTGGCATTGGTGATAAACGCCGCCACAGTCCAGTCCCGCTCCGGGGAGTTGTATGCCAGCCGCGCATTCAACTGTTCCCGGTTATCCGAGTCGGGACAGTTGTTGAAAGGCGCTTCGGTGAGATTCCCGGTGGCCGAGGGGTCACTGATCACCAGCTGCCCGTCCACCTTGGTCAGCCCGTACACATCGTTCGGGGCTCCCTGGGCCTTGTTGTTCACAACATAGACGCAACTGTCCCGGCTCAGTCCACCGGTATAATTGTAGGCCAGCGCGAGTACCACCTCGCCGCCGTTGTCAAAATCGAGACTGTAGTTGGCGCCCACAGTGAAGTTCGTGTCCGGGGATTCAGAGAAGGTCTGACCGGAGCGGTCCTTGATCACACAGACCCCGTCGATAACCTGCTTTTCATCCCGGCGCTTGTACTCGGCGTCCAGGTAGCCGGTATTGAAATACAATTCCAGCGAGGGCAGCGCCAGCCAGTTGACGTTCAGCTCGAAACCCTTGCCCTCTACATCCGAGGTCTCAAACAGGTAGGTGCCGACACTGGCGTCGGGCAGGCAGGCCGCATCAATAAATGCGAGGGACTGCAGGTTGTCATAGTCGTAGCTGAAAACGGCGGTGTTCACCCGCAGGGTGTTGTCCAGCCAGCTGGATTTCATGCCCACTTCGTAGTTGGAGACCTCTTCCGGGTCGAAGGGCGGCGCGAATATCTCTCCCGCGCTGTTGAAGCCGCCCGCCTTGTAGCCCTCGGTATAGGAGGCGTAGAGCATCACGTCCTCCTGCGCCTGCCATTCCAGCACCACCCGCGGGGTGAGTTTGGACCAGTCCTTGTCAGACTGCAGGAACCCCAGGTTGCCATCAGGATCGTAGTTGCCGTTGCCGTCGAGTCGGGTCTCAGTGGTAAATGCAAATGCCACCACGTAGTCGTTGAACTTCACATAGCGACCGAACTTCTTGTCGTCATAGGTGTAGCGCAGACCGCCTGTGAGGGCGAGAGTATCGCTTATATCGTAGGTAACATCGGCAAAACCCGCATAGGATTTGTATTTCGCATTTATGCGAATCTCTTCGCGGTAGGCGATACCGTCATCGAGTGCCTGGGCGCCGCTGGTCACCGTACGCTGGTCGAACGGATCCGGAAAAACCGTAAACGCGAGGTCAATCGGAATACCCGGGGGCAACGCCTCGTAGGGAACGCCAATCTCCGCCTCGGCGATCAGTTTGTCGAGTGACTGGGGTGTGAGGTGAATGCCGCTGGTCTGGCGCGCGTGCTCGTAATAGGCGTTCATGCCTGTCGTCCAGCGAAATCGGGAGCCCATTTCCCCGTCCAGCCTGAACTCCTGGCCAAACTGGTCATTCTTCTCCCGGTTCAGGTCGTTAAAGAAATAATACAACTCGGCCGAGCCGTCTTTCTCCTCGGGATTTTTGGAGTTGAAGTAGCGATAGGAGCTGATCGACGTCAGGGTGGCCCAGTCCATGTCGTAGGTCAGGTGCCATGAGGCGCCGTACAGATTGCGCTTTTCGGAGAGGTCGGAGTCGCTGGCCACCTTGTTGAAACCGGCCCCGTTGTCGCGTGGCCCCCACACGGCGCTGGAGCGCACCCGCGAGTCCTCGTCGGTCTGGTCGAATTCGAGTCGCAGTATGGTATCCAGCCGATCCGTGGGCAGCCAGCGCAGCTGGGTAACGATCGAGCGGTCTCCCTCCCGGGCCAGGTCATTGCCGTTATAGACGTTGTCGATCCAGCCATCGCGCTGGTTCCAGAGCATGCCGACGCGAAAATACAGATTGTCCGCCAGCGGCACGTTGGCCACACCGTCGACCTGGTAACGATCGTAATTTCCCACCGTACCCCTGGCCCAACCGTACAATTCCTCATCCGGCTTGTTGCTTATGTACTGGATGGCGCCGGCGGCGGCATTGCGACCGAACAGGGTACCCTGGGGGCCGTTGAGAATTTCCACCCGCGCAAGGTCGTTGAAGGCCACCTTGGAACCGCCGGAGCGCCCGATATAAACACCGTCCTGGTAGACACCCACGGCCGGGTCGGCGCCGATACCGAAATCGTCGGTACCGATACCGCGGATAGCGTAATTGGGCTGGTTGGATGCCTTGGAAATCGACACGTTAGGGGTAAAGGTACCCAGGTCGCCAATGTCCTGGGCTGACAGGTTGGTGATTTCCTGGGCGCTGAAGGCCTCGACGGCTATCGGCACATCCTGCAGACCCTGTTCCCGCTTTTGCGCGGTTACAATGACTTCCTCGAGACCCTGGCTCCAGGTGGAGTGGCTGCTCCAGGCCAGGCTCGCGGTAAGGACAGCCTGGACTGAACGACGCATCAAGGTCGAGTGGATGTGCAACATGGCGGCCCCCGGGCAGTGTGCTGATGAACGTTATTAGTATTGAGCGAAGCACTGCTTTGCTTTTATTTCAGCCCAATATGCCCGAACCCCGGCTTCGGGACAATAGCCGGACAAGGCCTTCCCCACAGCCGCTGCAGCGCGCTGTTCAGCCGGCGGCCAACTCCACAGTCTCTCCCACTCCCTCCAGCAGCTGCGGGGCCTTGTTGCGTGCATTGCCTATTGCAGGGGGCAGGGCCTGCAGGCGCAGGGGTAGCTTCAAGCCTGGGCGAAACAGGGAGTCAGCCGGATCTATGGTATGGCTGCAGTCCAGCCAGCGATCGTACTCATCGGGCCCCAGTATCAGGGGCATGCGGCGATGCCAGGGTTCGAAGGCCGGCGCTGCCGCGGTGGTGACCAGGGTGCATGACAGCAAGGGCTCGTCCCCACCCTCCCAAACATCCCAGAGGGCCGCCACCGCCAGCGCCTCCTGCTCAGTGGTGATAAGCCAGGGTTGCTTCGCAGCGCCCTGCTGGCGCCACTCGATGAAACTGCTCATCGGCACAATCCCACGCTGACAACTGAAGGGGTAGCGGAAGGCCCGACTGCTGCCGAGTGTCTCGCTGCGGGCGTTGAACATGGCATATTTCTGGTCGACCGCCTTCGCCCAGGAGGGCGTCAGCCACCAGCGCGCAGGCCCCGCCTGACGTTGCCCGCCCGACTCACGCACCAGGTACACTGGCTCGGTGGGCGCCAGGTTCACCGCCGGGGGGAGCTTGAGGTCAACGCCCAGCTCCTGCAGCAACCGGCGCAGGCCGGGGTTGTCGATCACGTTGAAACGGCCGCACATAATGGCATACCTCCCTGCCTGGATTCTGGCATTGCACAGCAACGAGCACGGGATTTGCAGCGCGCCCCAGGGCGAGCAGGCATCAACCGAGGTCTGCCATGGTAAACCCGTTGCCGCCACGGGCCCATAGCGACGGACCGCAAGCGGGGCTTTCCTTGCCTGCATCTGCCAGCCGATAGTAACCTGTGCGCCGCCCTACCCCGGAGATCATCATGAGTGACAAACCCCTGGCGCCCGCCATCGACGGCTGGCACACCATGGCAGAAAAGCCCCACCTCATCGGCAGCCAGTGTACCCACTGCGACACGTATTTTTTCCCGCCACAGGATCAGTACTGCCGCAACCCGGGTTGCGACAGTACGGATTTTCGTGAGGTTGAACTGAGCAGGACGGGACATATCTGGAGTTACACCAACGCCTGCTACAAACCGCCGGCGCCGTTTGTGGCCGCGGATCCCTTCGAACCCTACGCCATTGCCGGGGTGCAACTGGAGAAGGAGCAAATGGTCGTGCTCGGCCAGGTGGTAAAGGGGGTATCGGTAGAGGACCTGAAGGTCGGCATGCCCATGGAACTGGTGCTGGAGACACTGCACGAGACCGAAGAGGACATCAAGGTGACCTGGAAGTGGCGGCCGCTGGCTGCCAATGCAAATAACGAAAGCGGAGCGTAGACCCCATGGCCAATGAAATTGCGATTATCGGGGCCGGCATGCACCCCTGGGGCAAGTGGGGGCACAATTTCGTGCAGTACGGCGTGGCCGCCGCCCGCGAGGCCCTGGCGGACGCCGGCGTGCCCTGGCGAGACATTCGCTTTGTTTCCGGCGGCGCCACCGTACGCTGCGGCTATCCGGGTTATGTCGCCGGCGCCACCTTTGCCCAGGCCCTGGGCTGGCAGGGAGCAGAGGTCAATACCTCCTACGCCGCATGCGCCTCGGGATCGCAGGCCCTGGCGGCCGCCCGCAACAAAATCCTCGCGGGCGAATGTGAAGTCGCGCTGGTGGTGGGAGCAGATACCACACCCAAGGGCTTTCTCGCCCCGGCCGGAGGCTACCGCCCGGAAGACCCCGATTGGGTGCGCTTTTACCTTGGCATCACCAACCCGACCTACTTCGCCCTGTACGCCAGGCGGCGCATGGACCTGTATGGCGACACCCTCGAGGACTTCGCCGCGGTCAAGGTGAAAAACTCCCGGATCGGCGCGAAGAACCCGCGCGCCCGCTACCGCAAATGCTTTACCGCGGAGGATGTCGCCGCGTCCGCCATGGTGGCAGACCCCCTGCGCCTGATGGATATCTGTGCCACCAGTGATGGCGGCGCAGCCCTGATCGTGTGCAGCCTCGATTACGCGCGCAGGATCGGCAAGGGCGACGCGCCGCGGGTGGCGGCCATCTCCACCGTCACGCCCACGTTTGCCAGTGGGGTGGTCGAAATGCCGGATATAGCCACCGACTCGGCCGCCGCCGCCGGCGTGGAAGCGCTCAGCTACCGCTCCTCGATCCCGCTCAAGGCCTATGAAGAGGCCGGCATCGATCCCGGCGATGTCAGCCTCGCGGAGGTGTACGACCTGTCGACCGCGCTGGAACTGGACTGGATCGAGGACCTGCAGCTTGCCCCCAGGGGCGAGGCGGCAGCTCTGCTGCGCAGTGGTGACACCGCGCTGGGCGGCAGGATCCCGGTCAACGTATCCGGCGGCCTGGCCTGCTTCGGCGAGGCGGTACCGGCCCAGGCCATCGCCCAGGTCTGTGAACTCACCTGGCAACTGCGCGGGGAGGCGGGCGACCGCCAGGTCAGGGGCGCGAAAGTCGGCATCACCGCCAACCAGGGCCTGTTTGGCCACGGCAGCTCGGTGATCGTGAAAAAATAGGGCGGGTACTATTGCGCGGCTGGCGCGGCCGAGCCGCGCACCGAGATGCTCTGCAGGTAGGCAACCAGGTCTGCCCGCTGGCCGTCGTCCGGCACGCCCGCACTCATCATGGTGGTACCGGGCAGCGCTGCCATGGGGTCTTCCAGCCAGGCGTAGAGCAACTGCGGGGTCCACACGAACCCGGCGGACTGCATAGGCCCGGAGTAATAGTCGAAACCCGCCTGCTGCCCCGCAACCTTGCCGAAAATACGGTACAGGTTGGGGCCGTTACCGTGTCCCGCCTCCGCCTCGGTAAAATGACAGGTGCGACAGGGGGCGAATACCAGCCTGCCGCGTGCCGGATCGCCCTGCACCAGTGACAGCTCCTCGACCGGTTCGGGCTGCTCCTGGCCATGCGCGACCGCTACCAGCACCAGCAGGCCAAGGCCCAGCAGGCGAGCCAGCGCAAGCTTCACGCGGCGCCGCCCCTCTGCGCTGCCGCCACCCCCGCCCGACGTCCGAAAAAAGTGGCGTCGCCCACCGAGAGGCCACTGGCGATGTAGGGCGCTCCCGGCAGGCCGGAGCTGGTGCGCCCCGCGGCGTACAGGCCGGGTATCACTTCGCCGAAACTGTTGAAAACCTCGCCATTGACGCCGGTTTGCAGACCGCCGAAGGTATGGGCGGGACAGAACGCCTTGTCCACCGCCAGGTCCCAGGCCCGATAGGGCGGGCCCTGCAGTGGCCGCAATTCGGGGGGGCGCTTGTGAAACAGCGGATCATCGCCATTGGCCGCATGGCGATTGTAATAGGCGACGGTATCCTGCAGGGCCCCCTTTGGAAAACCGAGCTGGTCCGCCAGATCACCGATGGTGTTGGCCTGGGCAACCTGCAGGAAATTATCCTGCAGTGCGGGCGGGTCAGCGCGCCGGTCGGTGATCAGCCACGCCCGGCCCTGCTGGTGAAACGCTATCGCATCACCGAGCACACCGTAATAAGTGTCCTCCGCGACGAAACGCTGGGCTGAAGCGTTGACCACGATACCCGACAGTACCGACTGCGGCGGATAGAGCGGCACTATGGCGAATCCCTGGTGCATGCGCAGTGCGGCGGCGCCGACGCCAATACCCATATTGATGCCCATGCCCTGATCACCGACGTTGCCCCAGGGTACCGAGCAGTCATACAGCTCCGGCGCGTAATTGCGCACCATGTCCCGGTTGTGAATAAACCCGCCGCTGGCCAGCACCACGCCACGGTACGCCCTGATGGTCCGGGTCTCACCCGCCATACTGACCTGCATACCGATGACACGTCCCTCTCCGGTCACGATCAGCCGCTGCCCCGAAACCTCCGCCTGCAATCGCACCCCCAGCGCGGTAGCCTGCGCCAGCAGAGCTTCCATCAGCACCCGGCCGCCGGTCATGCCGGTCGCGACCGGCACATGGCCGCGGGGGGCGGGTACCGCCAGCTCCCGGGCAGGCCAGGCCTGTTCACAACCAGAGAAATACAGGGACTCACCCGCCTGGGGCACTATCATGCCAGGCGACATCTGCTGACTGTAGGGCACGCCCTGTTCCACCAGCCAGTCGAAGTGAGCGCTGCTCTGCTCACAGTAAAGCTGAATCTTGTCCAGCGGCGGGTGCTTGCCGCCGGCTGCGGAGATAAAGTTGAACATGTTCTCGACGCTGTCCTCTACCCCCAGCGCCCGCTGCAGCGCGGTGCCGCCACCGGCATAGACCACCCCTGCGGACATGGCCGAGGAGCCGCCGAAGCGCGGCAGCGACTCGATCAGCAGTACATTGGCGCCGGCCCTGCTCGCCTCTATAGCAGCGCAGGTGCCGGCAGCGCCGGAACCCGCCACCAGCACATCCGCATAGATGTCCCAGGATGAAACGCGGCTGGCCGGCAATGCCCCGGCCCCTGCCGCTATGGTGCTGGCAGCGGCCGCGCCCATCCCCGCCAGCAGATCCCTGCGGCGCAGGCCCGGTTGCCCGCCCGGGTCAGTCACGGCTCGAGGCCATCAGCACTGCCGCTGGTATTCAAGCTGGCCGTCGATCATATACGTCCGGTGGCGCGGGCCATCGGCGTCCAGGTTTTCGTCGACGTAACCGGCATCGCCCTCGTAGAGAAAGCAGATACCGTCCTCGACAAAAACCATGCGCGGGGCATAGTGGATTGCCTCCCGGGCGACAATGCGCTCCCGGGCCTCACAGCAGCTTGGGCAGTCGGAGAGTTCAACCAGGCTGACAAAAGTCGGTGGCATCAGGCGGAACGGGTGCTCCGGGTCGGCCAGTTCGGCAAAGGCCTGCTGCGGACTCACCCAGCGATGACTGGCAATTTCACCGCCGTCGACCGTCACCTCCTGCCCGTCTTCCAGTACCCCGAGGAAGAACCAGGTGGCAAAACGCCGCCTTGCGCCCTCGGGGGTAGTCCAGTGTGATAGATAAGCCAGCTGGTCGCTGCTGATTTCCAGCCCCGCCTCCTCGCGCGTTTCCCGGATCGCCGCATTGACTGCGGCGACATACTCGTCCCGATCGGCAGGGTAATCGCCCTCATCCACCCGGCCTCCGGGGAATACCCACATGCCTCCCATGTGGGCGACCGCCTTGCTGCGCTGCACCAGCAGGGTCTCCAGACCCCGTTCACCATCGCGCACCAGCACCACGGTTGCGGCGGGATGGACCGGCTCGACTGTGTCACTCATTTCCAGCATAGGCGCGGCCCGGACCCGTCAGGGAAAAAATCGGCTGATGGTATCGATCACACAGGCCGGGCGCTCACTGCCCTCGATCTCGATAGTCATGCGCACAACCACCTGCACCCCGCCCTTGACCTCCTCGGCGCTGATTACCTCGCCGCCACCCCGAACCCGGCTGCCCACCGGCACCGGTGCCGGAAAGCGAACTTTTTCGCAGCCGTAGTTGACTCCCATGGACACGTTGTCCACCTGCATGATTTCCGGCAGGAACTGATTGGCCAGTGACAGGGTCAGGTAGCCGTGTGCGATGGTTTTGCCAAAGGGACCCTGCGCCGCGCGCTCCGGGTCCACGTGAATCCACTGGTGGTCGCCAGTGGCATCGGCAAAGAGGTCTATGCGGCGCTGGTCTATCTCAAGCCATTCGCTGTAGCCCAAATGGGTACCCGGGGCGTCCAGCAATGCCGAGGGATTATTGAATACGGTTGTCAATGCGGCCTCTCAAACTGTTGCAACACAGCGCAGACTATACCACTCCCGCGCCGGTTCATTCATCAGTGCGAGGCTAACTTTGCCACTAAATGCATCGCGCGTTGGCAAGCGAAACGTACTTGGCTATAGTTGTGCTCCTCGCAAATCAGGAGCAATAAACGGATGGAAAATCTGGATGTAAACGAAATCATACAGACCTACGTCATACCCTGGGGTATCAAGCTGGTGCTGGCACTGGCCATTTTCTACATCGGCCGGATAGTGGTCGCCGGGGTGGTCGGATTCGTGCGCAAGGTGCTGAAAGCCCGCGGCATGGACGACATACTCGTGGGTTTCCTGGTGGCGATACTGCGATGGGTTTTATTACTTTTTGTCGTCATTGCGGCCCTCAGCCAGCTGGGCATCAATACCAACTCCCTCGTGGCGCTGCTGGGTGCGGCCGGCCTCGCTATAGGCTTGTCACTGCAGGGCTCCCTGTCCAACTTCGCCGCCGGTGTCATGCTGATAATCTTCCGCCCCTTCACCAAGGGCGATTTTATCGAGGCCGCCGGGGCAACCGGAATAATCGACACCATCGGTATCTTTACCACCACCATGACCACACCGGACAACAAGGAAGTGATCGTACCCAACGGCGCCATCATCAGTGGCAACATCACCAACTACTCCGCCCGACCGCACCGGCGGGTGGACATGGTTTTTGGTGTTTCCTACGACAGCGACCTGCGCAAGGCGAGACAGATACTGGAAGAGATCGTAAGCGCCGACGAGCGGGTGATGAAGGAACCCGCTCCGGTGATCGCAGTGGGCGCGCTGGCGGAATCCAGTGTCAACTTCCTGGTCCGACCCTGGGCCAAAAAGGAGGATTACTGGAGCGTGCTGTGGGACACCACAGAGGCGGTAAAGAACCGCTTCGACGAGGCCGGTATTTCCATCCCGTTCCCACAGATGGATGTGCATTTTGACAAGGGCGAGACGAAGGGGGAATAGCCCAAGCCGGGGGGTAAAAATCGCCCCCTTTATCCAATAAGCACAAGTATGTTTTGCCTGTCATAGCCACCTATGTGGTATAAATAGCGGGTAATCTCAAAGCACCGGACCTCACCCGACCGACTGGAAAGGGTGCTGGCGCCCCAGCGGACGACTCTCAGTGGCCAGCAAGTCAAAACAGGCAATTATTTCCCTTGCGATGATCGCGGGAGCAACCGCGATCAGCTCCGCCCTGTACCTGTTGCGGCCACCCGCCGAGATTGCCGAACCGGTGTACGCCGCCGTCACGGTCGATGTTGCCGAGGTGGTAAAGGAGAGCCTGCATATCGAGGTGCAGGCCCAGGGCACCGTGGCCCCCCTGCAGGAATCGACCCTGCTGGCAGAGGTCAAAGGCAGGATCATAGAAGTTGCCGGGGAATTCCATGTCGGTGGCTTTGTCTCCCGTGACGATATACTGCTGCGCATCGATCCGCGGGATTACCAGACCAACCTGCTCCATGCGCAGGCAGCGCTGGAAACTGCCGAGAGCGCGCTGGTCCAGGAAAAAGGCCGTGGGCAGGTGGCGCTAAAGGAATGGGAAAAGCTCCCCAGGAACAGCCAGCGCAGCCCCGAGGCACGGGATCTGTATCTGCGCAAGCCGCAGCTGGAAGAGGCAAACGCCCAGCTGCTGGCGGCCCAGGCCGAGCTCAATACGGCCCGCGACAATCTTGAACGGACCATCATCCGGTCGCCCTACGACGCACTTATCCGTCAAAAACATACCGACCTGGGCCAATTTGTCGGCGCCGGCACGCCGCTGGCCGATATCTTTTCGGTCGAAACGGCGGAAGTCCGCCTTCCTATCCCGCAAAGCAAGCTGGAATACCTCGAACTGCCGGGACTGGAAGGCTATGAGGATGGCTCGGCGATCGATCTCTACACCGATGTCGGCGGCGTGATAAAGCACTGGTCTGCGCGCCTGCACCGCACGGAGGGGGTATTCGATGAACGTTCGCGGGCACTGTACACCGTCGCCCGCATAGAGGACCCCTACGGGCTGCAGGATCCCGATCAATTACCGCTGCGGATGGGCACCTTCGTCAACGCCAATATACAGGGCCGCGAGCTCACCGACGTCGTGGTGCTGCCCCGCTACGTGTTGCGGGCGGGCAGCTACGTCTGGGTGGTGGATGAAACAATGCACCTGCGCAATCGCGAGGTTACCAGCCTGCGCACAGGTGGCGACAAAATCTATATCACCGCCGGCCTTAACGAGGGCGACATTGTGTCTCTCACCAGCCTCGACGACTCCTTCGCCGGAGCGCAGGTAAAAGTCATGTCCACGACCCCAACCGATCAGCTCGGGGAGCAGGCTGCCGAACGGCCCGAGCCGGACCAGGGTGGAAACCCGACCGCTGCCGCACCCCCCTCCAGCGCTGAAGCGGGCGGCCTGTGAGTGCAGAACACCCCAGGGGCGTAATCGCCTGGTTCGCCTACAATCCGGTCGCCGCCAACCTGCTAATGCTCTTTATTATCACTGTCGGTCTGGTGTCGGCTTTCACCATCCAGCGCGCCATGTTTCCCACCGTCGATATCGAAATGATCTTTATCACCGCGCCCTACCCGGGCGCCGCTCCCGAGGAAGTTGAGCAGGGAATCGTTCTCAAGATCGAGGAGGCCATCAACGACCTGGACGGCATCAAGCGGGTGGAGTCGGACGCCTACGAGTCCTACGCGCGGATCATGATCGAGCCCAATGACGGTATCGACCTGAGCAAATTGCTGGATGAGGTGCAGAATCGCATCAATGCCATCCAGCAATTTCCGGACGGCGCCGAAAAGCCCATCGTCCGCCAACCTGAATTGCTGTTCCCCACGCTCACCCTGCAGCTGTCAGGCGGCATCGACGAGCGCGCAATGAAATCCCTGGCGGACGAGGTGAGGCGCGAATTGCTGAGCCTGCCGGAAGTGTCGGCGGCGACGGTGGTGGGCGCCCGCGATTATGAAATTTCCGTGGAAATTTCCGAACAGTTGTTGCGCGAGTACCACCTGAGCCTCGGGGAGGTCGCCAATATCATCGCCGCCTCATCCCTGGATATCCCCGCCGGCTCGGTACAGACACGCAACGGCGACATCATGCTGCGCACTCTGGGCCAGGCCTATGTGCAACAGGATTTCGAGGACATCGTGCTGCGAACCTGGCCCGACGGCACGCGCCTGTTGCTGGGGGACATCGCCACCATCGATGACGGTTTCGTCGACGGGCGCGGCTTCACCACTTTCGACGGGCAATACTCCCTGGGCATCAATGTTTTTGCGATGGGCAAGCAGGACATCATCGATACCGCCCGGGTAACGAAGCAGTATGTTGAACAGAAACGCCATCAGTTGCCCAACGGCGTCACCCTTGAAGCGTGGTCAGATTTCACTTTCTACCTCGAGGAGCGTCTGGGAATGATGATGAAGAACCTCGGCGTCGGCGCCCTGCTGGTTTTCATCGTGCTCGCCCTGTTTCTCGAAATCAAACTGGCCTTCTGGGTCATGCTCGGCATCCCGGTCTGCTTCCTTGGTGCCATGGCGGTTATCAGCACCCCGATGGTTGATGCCAGCCTCAATCTGCTTAGCATTTTCGGTTTTATCATCGCCCTGGGTATTATCGTCGATGACGCTATTATCATGGGCGAGAGCGCCTACGCCGAGCAGGAGCAACACGGTCACAGTGTACAAAGCGTGGTGTCGGGGGTGTACAAGGTTGCAACCCCGGCGACCTTCGGTGTATTGACGACTATCGTCGCGTTTGCACCGACACTGTTTGTGCAGGGCGTATTTGGCGCGTTTCCCGAGGCATGCGGCATCGTCGTGGTACTGTGCCTGGCATTCTCCCTGGTGGAATCCAAGTGGATTCTGCCCGCCCATTTGGCGCACAGCAAACCCTCGCGCCACCCTGCTTTAATGTCAATGAACAAACTCCAGCAGCGCTGTAACGATCACCTGAGGCGCTTTGTCGAGCTCCGCTACATTCCCTTCATGCAGCGCTGTGTGGCCTACCGTTACGTTACGATGGCTTTCTTCTGCTCGCTGCTGATTCTGTGCGGCGGACTGCTCGCCGGCGAACAGGTGCGCACCGTGCTGGCGCCCGAAGCAAGAGGCGAGTTTCTCAAAGCCGAGTTGCGCCTGGCCCACGGGACGCCCGAGGAACGGACCCAGCAGGCGGTAAGGGATGTGGTTGCCGCGTTGCTGGCAGTGGATGCGGATTACCAGCGCGATACAGGCGGCGAGGAAAAACTGCTGGCGCATGTCGCCGCCTATGGCTTCGACCAGATCAACGGCCGCATCTCAGTGGAACTCACCAAGGAAGACCAGCGCAGCATCTCCACCCTGGAAGTCGAGCAGCGCTGGCGTGACCGGGTAGGCACTATCCACGGCGCCGAGGTATTGGCTATCAGTGGCGACGACGAAGGCGGCTGGGGACCCGCTATTGCTTTCGACCTGATGCACCATGACTTCAATGCGCTGAAGGCCGCCTCGGAGGAACTGGAGGAGGCCCTGCGACACTATGCCGGTGTGTTCGACATCCGCAACGGCGCCGGCGACACCGCCGACGAATTCCACCTCGATATCCTGCCCGAGGCAGAGTCGCTGGGACTGACCCGCTACGACCTCGGCATGCAGGTGCGCCATGCATTTTACGGCGCCGAGGCACAGCGGGTGCAGCGTGGTGTCGACGAGGTCAAGGTGATGGTGCGCTACCCCAGGGCGGACCGCGAGCTGACCAGCAGCCTGGGTAATATGTTCATTCGCACCCCCCAGGGCGACGAGGTGCCCTTCGATACGGTGGCCAGTCTGGATATCACCCAGGGACTGCTCAAGACCACTCATATCGATTTTCAACGCGCTTCGGAAGTGACCGCCGAAGTGGACAAGACCCAGGTACAGTCCGCCAAGGTCATCGAGGAAATCGAGGAGCAGTTCCTCCCGGACCTGCTGCGCAAATACCCGGGGCTCAGCTATGAGATCTCCGGCATGGCAGACGAGGAGCGCAAACTCGGGGTCAGCCTGATGATCGGTTTTGGGCTGGCCATCCTGGGCATCTACGCCCTGCTGGCAATCCCCACCAGGTCCTACATGCAACCTCTGATCATCATGGGGGTTATTCCCTTCGGCATCATTGGTGCGATCGTCGGCCACTGGGTCACAGGCTACGCTTTCAGCATGATGTCGGTAATCGGGGTGATTGCGCTCAGCGGCGTGGTAGTGAACGACAGCCTGCTGCTGGTGGACCACACCAACAAGGCCGTGGCCGATGGCTCGAGCCGCTATACCGCAGTTGTCGAAGCCACGAGGCGCCGCTTCCGCGCCATCATGCTGACCTCGGTAACCACCTTCATGGGCCTGGCACCCATCCTGCTGGAGCGCAGTGTCCAGGCACAGGACATCATTCCCATGGCGATATCACTGGCTTTCGGCATCGTTTTCGCAACCGTAATCACCTTGTTGCTGGTGCCCTGCCTGTACATGATCCTGGACGACCTGGATCGATGGTGGGCCGGCAATGACGGCCGCGCGAAGCAGCACCGGCAGACAGCGGCGGGCGGCTACCTCAACGAATAGCCCCGCAGGCAAGACACCTTACATAGATGTGGCGAGGATCCTTCAGGCTGGCCAGTTCCGCGGCCGCGTCCGTCACCGGTGCCAGCAGGGCAGCCACCGAGGCGGTAATCGCCGGCGGCGTCCACAGCCCCAGGCTGCCGACCCTGTCAGCCAGTTGCTGCAACAATAACTCCCGCGGCGACAGGGGCAGAGACACATACTCCACCTTGTAGTCCTCCAGTCCGGCCCTGGCGGCGGCGGCGGCAACGGCGTCAGCGAGGGAGCCCAGACCATCGAGCAAGCCGTGTTCCAGTGCGTCCGGCGCGGCCCAGATACGTCCCTGGGCCAGCCCATCCACCTGCTCCGGTGTCAGGTCGCGCCCCTCTTCCACCAGTTGGACAAAGTTCCTGTAGTTGAAGTCAACCCCGCTGCGGATGGCCTCGGCCACCTCGGGATTCAGCGGCCTGTCCAGCCGCAAGGAACCGGCCAGGTCAGTAGTGCCCACGCCGTCGGTATATACACCCGCGCGCTGCAACAGACGTTCAAAGGTGGGGATGGCCGCAAACACACCGATACTGCCGGTAATGGTGCCCGGGGTCGCCCAGATTTCATCTGCCTCAGCGGCAATGTAATAACCGCCGGAGGCCGCTACCGCGCCCATGGAGATAACCACCGGGATCCCCAGGGCCCTGGTCCGCAGCAGTTCCCGCCGAATGACTTCCGAGGCAAACACACTGCCGCCGCCGCTGTTGACCCGCAGCACAATAGCGCCCACCCCCTCGCTGTCGGCGGTAGTGCTGATCAGGTGGGCAAGGGAATCGCCGCCGATGGTACCCGGGGGCTGGGCGCCAGGGACAATATTGCCCTCGGCCGTGATGACCGCCACCCGGTCACCCTCCACCGGTTTAAATTGTGAGGGGCGCATGCGCCGCACATAGGGTTCGAACAGTACCGCCTCGTAGAGACCCTCCTCAGTGGTCGCGCCGACGAGTTCGGCCAGGTAGTCATTGGCCTCGTCGCGGTCAAGCAGCTCGTCCACGAGGCCGGCCTGCAATGCGAGCGCGGCAGTATCACCGCCCTGCTCGTCGAGCAGCCGGGAAAAGTCGTTGACATAGGTATTCACGCTGCCGGGAGGCAATTCGCGCTGGGCCTCAACCGTGGCGGCGTACTGGCCCCACAACACCTCGAGCCAGCGCCCGGTAATCAGCTTCTCTCCCGGCGACATGTCATCCCGCAGGAAAGGCTCGGCGATGGCCTTGAATTCGCCGGCATGAAATACATGCACGTTCACCGACATTTTTTCCAGGGTCTCGCGAAAATAATTGCGGTAGCTGGCAAATCCCTCGAGGCCAACGCCGCCGAACGGGTTGACGATGATGTTGTCGGCGTAGCTTGCCAGCAGGAACTGGTCCTGGGTAAAGAAGTCACCCACGGCCACCACCGGCTTGCCGGTGGCCTTGAAAGCCTCGAGCGCTACGGCGATTTCCTGGGCTCTGCTGATACCCAGGTACACAAGATTATCCAGTTCCATCACCAGCGAGTTGACCGCAGGGTCCGTTGCGGCAAAGTTGATCGCGTCGATAACGTCCCGCAGCAATACCTCGTGGTCCTCGGGCGCCGGCTCACCCAGCAGGGCCTGCAACGGGTCGGCCTGGGATTTCTGGTCCACGACGGTACCCGCGAGATTGAGCAACAAGGCCGCCCGCTCGGGTGGCGGCTCGGCGCCGCCGCCAAGGTAGACAAAGTAGACCAGCGCTATGAACAGCAGAAACAGAATGTTCGACAGCGCCAGCCTGACCCGGGTTATGCCATTCCAGATGGCGGAAAAAAACCTGCGCAAGCGCGACGGTTCACTCATATTTCACTCTCCTGATTCCGTTTGAGTGGCGCTGGCGCCGCGAAGTTCCCTCGCGCGCCAGCGCACATACATCATCGCCGCAACAAACAGCGTTACTACCGCGACCATGCCGGTCACTGCCAGCGGATTGCCCGGCATGGCGAACAGGCGCTCGACCAGCGCGACAAAATACAGCAGGCTGACAAAACACAACCAGATATAGCTGCGCAGGCGGTCACGCAACAAGCCCGGCAGGAAAATCAGCAGCGGCAGCAACTTCCCCAGCCAGATGATCCAGGGCGGTTGCTGCATCCAGGCCTCCGCCAACTGCTGCAGCAGCAGCACACACCAACTGACCCACACAAGCAGGTGCGCAACAGCACTGGCACGCCCGCGCTTCAAGTCACTGTACTCCTGGCCAACCGAGCCACCCTGGCGCCCAGCGCGCGGCACAGTGCCGCCTCGCCATCATCCAGCACACGGCTGTTGTCCGGCCCGGCCCAGTGGGAGGCACCGTAAGGCGTGCCGCCTGAGGCGGTGCGCATAAGACCAGCTTCGCTATAAGGCAAGCCGGCCACCACCATGCCGTGGTGCAACAGCGGCAGCAACATACTCAACAGAGTGGTCTCCTGGCCACCGTGCAGGCTGGAGGTGGAAGTGAACACGCCGGCGGGCTTGTCGATCAGGGCCCCGCTGAGCCACAGCGAGGAGCTCTGGTCGAGAAAATGTTTCAACGGCGCGGCCATGTTGCCGAAACGGGTGGGACTGCCCAGCACCAGGCCGGCACAATCTCGCAGGTCGTCAAGCTCACAATACAGCGGTCCGTCAGCGGGGATTTCGTCGGCGCTTTTTTCGCATTCCGCCGATACAGCGGGCACAGTGCGCAGCATTGCCGCCATTCCGGCCACCTGTTCAGCCCCGCGCGCCACCTGCTGCGCCATCGCCGCGGTAGCCCCGTTGCGTGAGTAATACAGGACCAGGATATAGGGGTCTGCCATCAGCCGATCAGCTCCAGTACATTTTCCGGGGGCCGCCCCAGGACGGCTTTTTTGCCCCTCACAACTATTGGTCGCTCAATCAGCTTGGGGTGTGTGGCCATGGCATCGACAATCTCGTCATCGCTGGAGTTCCTGTCCAGCCCGCAGGCCTTGTAGTCCTGTTCTGCCCGTCGCACCACTTCGCCCGCGCTCATGCCAAGCAGTGACAGCAACTTCCTGATCTGTTTGCGATCCAGCGGTGCGTCAAGGTAGAGCACGATGTCCGGTGTCACCCCGTTCTCCTCAAGCAGTGCAAGGGTGTTACGCGATTTCGAACAGCGCGGATTATGGTAGATGGTATATTCGCTCATGGCGGGCTTCCTGCGGTTGGCCAAAACAAGCGCCAGAGTATACCAAAGCGCGGGCGCATCAGCCCGTCCTCGCCCGCCTGTTTTGGCGCGGCGCAGTCCGTGCAGAGCGGCAAACGTTCATGCCATAATGCTGGCCATGAATTTTAATGGCATCACATTACCCGAGCTCTGGCGGCGCACGCAGTACCTGTTCTCGCGCTTCAACGCCGACCGCTGTTCGGAAAATGCCGCAGCCCTGACCTACATGAGCCTGTTTGCACTGGTGCCGCTGCTCACCGTGATTTATACGATGGCATCGGCAGTCCCGGCTTTCCAGGGGCTGGAGACCAAGATGCAGGCGTTCCTGTTTGAACACCTGATGCCCGATACCAATTCCGAGATAAGGACCTACCTGGACGATTTTTCCAGGCAGGCCAAGAACCTCACGGGGCCCGGCATCGTTTTCCTGGTGGTGACCGCCGTTCTCATGCTGCGCAATATTGAAAAAGCGTTCAACGAGATCTGGCGAGCCAGTGAAAACCGCAGTCCGGTGTCAAGTTTTCTGCTGTACTGGGCAGTGCTGAGTCTCGCGCCGGTGATGATAGGCCTGGCATTGGCGATCAGCACCTATCTCTCCTCTTTCGCCCATGTACTTGAGGGATACGACGTCATTGGTGTGAAGGCATTCATGCTCAAGATAGCACCGCTGCTGCTGACTACCGCCGGCTTCAGCCTGGTTTACATCGCGGTGCCGAACTGCAGGGTGCCATTCAAGCACTGCCTCATCGGAGGTCTCGCTGCGGCACTGGCTTTTCATATCGCCAGGTCCGTGTTCACCGACCTGGTAGTGGGCTCCAGCTACACATTCATCTACGGTGCGTTCGCCGCGGTTCCCCTGTTCCTGCTGTGGATATACCTGTCCTGGAACATCGTCCTGATGGGGGGCATCCTGGTGCACAGCATGTCGGCCTACCAGAATGAGGAGCAGGCCAGCCGGCCGCTGGTGCTCAAGGCGCTGGACGTGCTCTACCTGTTCTGGCAGCGCCAGGCAAGCGGGCAGGCGGTCGGTGAGATCGAACTGCTCAACCGCAAGCACGAGGTCACCCGGGGACTGGACAGCGACAGCTGGCAATTGCTGCGCAATGTCTTTCTCGACAAGAAACTGATCGCCGAAAATGATCGCGGCCAATACCTGCTGAGCCGCGACCTGCACACCGTCAGCTTCAGCCAGCTGAAGGAATGGGTAAACAGTGAATACAGCCTGACAGCCGAGGAGGCCCCGGGTGTACTGAGCTGGCAACAGGAGGCGTACAGAATGCTGCAGGATCAGCGCAAGCAACAGCGGGACTCGCTCGGCATGAGCCTCGTGGAACTGTTTTCCCGATGAGGGCCTGGCTGGCATTGACCCTGTCCCTGGCCCTGTCCGGCTGTGGTCCCGGCCCGGCGCCCGACGTTGGCCTGCAACTGGAGCAGTTGCGGGGCCAGTGGGTGGTGATCAATTACTGGGCAATCTGGTGCAAGCCCTGTATCCAGGAAATACCCGAGCTGAACGCCCTGAACGAGCTACCCGGGGTCACGGTACTGGGCGTGAACTACGACGGCGACGCAGAGGAGATACTGGCACAGCAGATAAAACAGCTCGGTATCGACTTTGAAGTACTGGCGACCGACCCCGCCAGCCTGCTCGGCACCACCCGCCCGATGGTATTGCCTACCACGCTCATACTCGACCCCGCCGGCGCCCTGCAGGACACGCTGGTAGGGCCGCAGACCCTGGCGTCTCTCGCACAGGCCACCGGGCAGCAGATCGACCCGGGCGCCCATCAGTGACCCGAAAGCAAGCCTGAGGGCATCAAAAAAATCAGCTTACCGTCCATTCCCGACAGAGCGCGCGGCTTGCCTCGGGATATCGCTTTCAACACTCGACGCCAGGCAGGGGGCCGGGACACACCCGGTCCCCTGTCGACAATGGAACCAGTCTCGCATCACTGACACTCTGGCAAATGACAAAAAAAAGCCGGCCCATCGGGCCGGCTGAATCGGAGTCTCGCGGTTGGGATTGCAATGGACCTGGATGGAATCCCTAATGGCGCCAAGAGTGGCTTGCACTTGCAAAAACACACACCTGACCGTCACTGCATACTACGACCAGGCGCCTGAACACAAAGTTCCCGGCCCGGCTAAAATATTTTGCGGCCGGCACTCGCCGGCCCCACTCAGGAGGCTCACGGCGTCCACGCCGACGATGGACAGGAGCTGCCAGGAATACTAGTCTTGTCCGACTACCCACCCATATACCGGCAGACAAAACGGGAATAGCGACATGAGCAACATTTACGCTGACAACTCGCAGACCATCGGCAAAACGCCAATGGTCCGGATCAACCACATCAGTGACGGCAATATTCTCGTAAAGCTGGAAAATCGCAATCCCGCCATGTCGGTCAAGTGCCGCATCGGTACCAGTATGGTGTTGGCAGCCGAACAGGACGGCAGCCTGAAGCCTGGCATGACCATTGTTGAACCCACCAGCGGCAATACCGGTATCGCGCTGGCCTTTGTCGCCGCGGCGCGCGGCTATGGCTGTATCCTGACCATGCCCAATACCATGAGCCTGGAGCGGCGCATGCTGATGAAGTCGCTGGGGGCGCAGGTGATTCTCACCGACGGAGCCAAGGGTATTCCCGCGGCTATACAGAAGGCGGAGGACATCATCGCCTCGGACCCGGGCAAATACTGGGGACCCCACCAGTTCGAGAACCCCGCCAACCCGGCGATTCATGAAACCACCACCGGCCCGGAGATATGGGATGACACGGACGGCAAAATCGACATCCTGGTTTGCGGCGTCGGCACCGGCGGCACCCTTACCGGTATCTCCCGCTATATCAAGAACACGCGCGGCAAGCCTATCATGACCGTGGCGGTAGAGCCCGACAGCACCACCATGATCACCGCCGCCAAGAGTGGCGACCAACCCAGCCACGCGCCCCACAAGATCCAGGGTATCGGTGCCGGCTTTGTACCGGGAAATCTCGATCTTGGCATGGTAGACCGGGTCGAACAGGTATCGAGTGACGCGGCCATGGAATGGGCCCATAAGCTTATGCAGGGCGAAGGCATTCTCGCTGGGGTGTCCTGCGGCGCGGCCATGGCCGTGGCCGACCGACTGTCCCGGCTGGAGGAAAATCGGGGCAAGTTGATCGTGGCGGTGCTGCCGGATTCCGGGGAGCGCTACCTTACTTCGCCGTTGTTTTCCGGTCGTTTTTCCGAAAACGAGACCGTGCAGGCGACGATCAGCTGAATCAGGAACGCTCGCGCAACAGCGTGAGCCGCTTTCTGACCTCCGGCCAGTCGCTGTCGATAACGCTGAAGTACACGGAATCCCGCGCAAAACCACCCTGCACGATCATATGCTTGCGCAGCACTCCCTCGCGCGTTGCACCTATACGCTCAAGGGCGCGCTGGGAGCGGGCGTTGCGGGCATCCGTCTTGAACTCTACCCGCACACAGCCCAGCCGCTCAAAGGCATGACATAACAACAGCCATTTGACCTCGGTGTTGACCGCTGTTCGCTGCCATTGCTCCCCCAGCCAGGTCCAGCCTATTTCCAGCGAACGATGTTCCGGGCGGATGTTGAGATAGCGGGTACTGCCGATCACCTTGTCCTTGCCTTTTTCAATCACGGCAAACGGGAGCTGGCCCGGCGTGTCGATGGCCTCGTCAATCCACTGCCGGGTGTCGGCCATATCAATAAAGCAGGCTCTTGGCATGTAGCTCCAGTCACCGGCACTGCGGCCCCGGTTATACAGGCCCTGGGCGTGATCCTGCCGCAGTGGCTCCAGCTGCACGGTCTCACCCGCCAGCAGCACAGGTTCGACCTGCATGCCTTGTATCACGGCAGGATAACCGTCGAGCCGGTGGTGCGGCGACCCTCGAGGTCCCGATGCGCCTGCTGTATATCCGCCAGGGCATAGCGCTGGCCTATTTCCACCCGCACCTGCCCCGCCAGCACCCGGGCAAACAGGTCGGCGCTGGACTGTCGCAATTCCTCTGTGGTGGCGGTATAGGTAACCAGGGTTGGCCGGGTGACATAGAGCGATCCATGAGCAGACAGTGACTGCAGGTCCAGTGGCGCGGGCAGACCCGAGGCGTTGCCAAAACTCACCATCAGCCCGCGGGGACGCAGGCAGTCCAGCGAGATCTCAAAGGTGTCCTTGCCAACCCCGTCATAGACCACCGGCAATTTCTCACCGCCTGTAATCTCCAGCAGGCGCTCCAGCACATTCTCGGTGCGGTAATTGATCACGTGGTGATAGCCATGGGCCAGGGCAAGTTTGGCTTTTTCCTGCGAACCGACCGTGCCGATAACAGTGGCACCGATACTGTTGGCCCACTGCCCGAACACCAGGCCTACCCCGCCGGCCGCCGCATGAAACAGGCAGGTCTCCCCCGGCTGCAGCACATGGGTGCGCTGCAACAGGTATTCGGTGGTCTGCCCCTTGAGCATCAGTGCCGCGGCCTGTTCGAAGTCGATGCCCTCGGGAATCATGACCAACCGGGCCGCGGGCAGGTTGAGCGCCTCCGCGTAGGCGCCAAAACCGGCCGAGCAGTAGGCCACCCGGTCCCCCACCTTAAGGTCAACGCCCTCTCCCACCGCCTCTACCACTCCGGCGCCCTCCAGCCCAATCCCCGTGGGCAGGGGCAGCGGGTAGGTACCGCTGCGATGGTAGGTGTCTATATAATTCAGGCCGATCGCGCGATTAACCACCGTCACCATACCTGGACCCGGCGCCGCGAGTGCCTGTTCTTCCAGCACCATCACCTCGGGCCCGCCGGTCTTGTGTATCCTGATTGCCTGTACCATCCGGGTCGCTCCCCATTGTCAGTTGGTTGTTCAGCTAAACACTACACTAGTGTACCTTGTCACCCCTATTGTTACATTCAACGAGTCAGGAAAAGGAAGCAAACACGTGCTGGAACAACTGCAACTGGACAGGCGGCTGCAACTCGCGCTGGACGGACTCGCTTTCGAGGCAAGCACCGCGGTCCAGGACCAGGTGATTCCGGCGGCCCTCGCCGGGCATGACCTGATCGTCAGCGCGGAGACCGGCAGCGGCAAGACCCTCGCCTACCTGATACCGATGGTCCAGCACCTGCTGGGTCAGGAGACATCCCGCGCGGATGGCCCGCTGGGCCTCATCCTGGTGCCCACCCGGGAGCTGGCGCGGCAGGTATTGAAGCATTGCAGGGCACTGTTGGCCAAAACCCCACTGCAGGTCTACGGCATTACCGGTGGCGCCGACTTCAGGTACCAGCAATCCCTGTTTCGCAAAAACCCGGAGATTATCGTCGCCACGCCGGGCAGGCTGCTGGAACACTGTGAGCGCAGGAGCACAAGCCTGCAATTTCTGCGGATGCTGGTGCTGGACGAGGCCGATCGCATGCTTGATATGGGGTTCAGGGACGATGTGCTGAAAATCAACGGCTACTGCGCGGGCGAGCGCCAGGCCATCATGGTATCAGCGACCCTGCAGCACAGGGATCTGGGGACTATCAGCCACTCGCTGCTCAGCTCCCCCCAAACCATAGCAATCGGCACGGTACGCCAGCCCCACAGCGCAATTGCGCACCAGGTTATGCTGGCGGACGGCCAGGAACACAAGGACAAATTGCTGATCGGACTGCTGCAGCAGGGTGAGTTCGACCGTACGCTGGTGTTCGCCAACAAGCGCACTACCGCCGCGCGCCTGGCGGGTCTTTTGAAATACCACAAGCTACGCTGCGACTGCCTGCATGGCGAGATGAGCACCGAAGAGCGCAGGCTGGTGATCACGCGCTTCAACGACGGCAAGCTGAGTGTTCTCTGTGCCAGCGACGTCGCCGCCAGGGGTATCGACATCAAGGAGATCGACCTGGTGATCAATTACGACCTGCCCCACAGCGGTGATGACTACCTGCATCGCACCGGTCGCACCGGCAGGGCCGGCGCCAGCGGCCTGGCGCTTTCCCTGGTGACCGCCAGCGACTGGAACCTGATGATAAGTATCGAACGCTACCTCAAGCTCAGCTTTGAAAGACGCAGCCTGGCCGGCCTGAAAGCCCGCTTTAATGGGCCCAAAAAACAAAAAGCCTCCGGCAAGGCGGCGGGTAGCAAAAAGAAAAGCAGCAAATCGCCTGACGCCAAGAGCAAGTCGCGCCAGCGCAACAAGAAAAATGTCGGCAAACCGGCAAAGCGTGCTGCGGACAAGTCAAATGACGGCTTCGCGCCACTGATGAAGAAAAAAACCACCAGCTGATGCGCACGTTCTTCGGACTGGAATTGCCCACGGCTGTCACCGTACAGATCGCCGACTGGCGAGACCGGCAGTTTGGCCGAGGTACCGGACGCCCTGTACCGCCCGCCAATTTTCACATCACCCTGGCCTTTATCGGCGAACTCGCGCCGGGTCCGCTGGAGCGGCTGTGTGAAAGAGTGGATGTTGAAATGGCGCGCAACCCGTTCCAGGGCGGGCTGGTGGAGCTGGACATTACCGGTTACTGGCCAAAGCCGGGCGTTTACTGGCTGGGGGCGGACGCCTGCCCCGCGCCCCTGTCTTCGCTGGCGCAGAAACTACGCCATCTCGCCACCGGCGCCGGCGCACGCCGCGATCGCAACCCTTTCCTGCCCCACGTTACCCTGTTTCGGAATTGCAGTGCTGCGCCGACAGCCCCGGCACAGCCCCCCGCATTCAGGGCAGGCTACCTTCACTTCACCCTGTTTGAATCGCGCCAGGGCAAGACCGGTGTCAGTTACCATCCGCTTCAGCAGTGGGAGCTGTCGCGCCACATCCGCTGATAACCGGGGTTTACGAAAGCCGCGCTGATTGCGGTAGAATTGCCCGCTACTAAACGCCGGAATCATACAACCATGCCAAACCCCCTGCTGGAACAGCACGCGCTGCCGCCATTTTCAAAGATCAGCAGCGCAGATATCGAACCCGCCATTACGCAGCTCATCGAGCGCAACAAACAGGCGACAGAGGCCATTCTGGCACAGCACGACAGCTATAACTGGGATAACCTCTGGCAGGCCATTGAGCAGATGGACGATGAACTCGCCCAGGCCTGGTCTCCTGTGTCTCACCTGAACAGCGTCGCCAACACCGAAGAGCTGCGCGCGGCCTACAATACCTGCCTGCCGCTTTTGTCAGAGTACGGCACCTGGAGCGGCCAGCACAGCGGTCTGTATGAGGCCTACCGCCAGGTTGAGCGGAGCGATGAATACGCCACCATGGACAGTGCCCGTCAAAAGGCGCTCGAAAATGTCCTGCGGGATTTCCGCCTTGCCGGTGTGGCACTGCCGGCGGGGCAAAAACAGCAATATGCCAAACTGCGCAAGCGCCTGTCCGAACTGGGCAGCCGCTTCAGTGACAATGTACTGGATGCCACCAACGCCTGGAGCAGGCAGGTAAGCGAGGAGCAGCTGGCCGGCCTGCCGGCGACGGCGCTCGCCAACGCCCGGCAGGCCGCCCAGCAGGCTGGCCTCGAAGGCTGCCTGATTACCCTGGAGTTTCCCTCCTTCTACCCTGTGCTGGCCTACTGTGAGGACGCCGGACTGAGGGAGGAAGTCTACCGGGCCAACACCACCCGGGCCTCCGAACAGGGCCCCCACGCCGGTCAGTGGGACAATTCCGCCATAATCGAGGAAACCCTTGATCTTCGCCAGCAGCTGGCCGACCTGCTCGGCTTTGCCAACTACGCGGAATTGTCGCTGGCCACAAAGATGGCCGATACCCCCACCCATGTCCGCGATTTTCTCGAGCAGCTGTCCCTCAAGTCGCGGCCGCAGGCGCAGGCTGAATGGCGCGAGCTGCAGGAATTTGCCCGCAGCGAATACGGCGCCGCGACCATCAATGCCTGGGATGTGAGCTTCTACAGCGAAAAACTGCGGGAAAGTCGCTACCAGGTGTCCCAGGAGGATATTCGCCCCTACCTGCCCGTGAGCCGGGTCCTGCCGGGGCTGTTTGCAGTGGTGGAGCGCCTGTACGACGTCACGGTGCGGGAAGTTCACGAATTTGACAGTTACCACAAGGATGCCCGCCTGTTTGAACTGTTGCAGGATGGCGCGGTGATCGCCCGCTTTTACCTGGACCTCTACGCCCGGGCACAGAAGCGCGGCGGCGCATGGATGGACAATTGCAGGGTGCGGCGCATGGCCGGCGACACACTGCAGGTGCCAGTCGCTTACCTGGTGTGTAACTTCACGCCACCGGTGGGGGACACTCCCGCTTTGCTCACCCACACGGAACTGACAACGCTATTCCACGAATTCGGCCACGGCCTGCACCACATGCTGACCAGGCAAACCGTCGCTTCGGTATCGGGAATCAACGGCGTGGCCTGGGACGCGGTGGAGCTGCCCAGCCAGTTCCTGGAAAACTGGTGCTGGGAACGGGAGGCACTGGGACTTATCTCGGGCCATCATGAGACCGGGGAAGCGCTGCCGGCACAGCTGCTGGACAAGCTGCTGGCGGCACGGAACTTCCAGTCCGCCATGCAGATGGCCCGTCAGCTCGAGCTCGCACTGTTTGACCTGCGCCTGCACAGCGAATGGCAGCCCGGCGGCGGCGCCGCCTCGGTTCAGAATCTGCTGGATGAGGTGCGCAACGCGGTCGCGGTGGTGATTCCACCCTCTTTCAACCGCACACAGCACAGTTTTTCGCATATTTTCGCCGGCGGTTACGCCGCCGGGTATTACAGTTACAAATGGGCGGAGGTACTGTCGGCCGATGCATTCTCGCGATTCGAGGAGGAGGGGATATTCAACCAGGCAACCGGGAAAGCCTTCAGGACCCACATTCTGGAAGCCGGCGGTTCCCGGGACGCCATGGAATCATTCGTTGCCTTCCGCGGGCGGGAACCGATGATCGAGCCGCTGTTGCGCCACAGTGGCATCGACAGCGCCGACGCGGCCTGACGCGTCGGGGCCTCGCCTCCCGGTGGGGCTGCTCAGCCGGAGGTCCAGTTGGCGCAGCCTTTCTGGCCGGGCCCGGACGCAACGCAGAGTTCGATCTCCCGTATGTCATCGTCCACCGATAGTGCAACCAGGCCTTGCAGCAAATAGCGGGAGAACTCTTCCACGGTGGCGTTGCGGATCGGCAATACCAGCGTATCGCTTTGTAGAAACTGCATGCGATCTTCGGCAAAGCTGACAAGGTAACAACCGCCCTGCTCCTCGATCGTCTGGTAGGGAGACTCCCCCGCCAGCAGCATGTATTCGTCGAGCGCCTCGCACAGGGTACTTAGCCGACGCTTGTAGACATTGTAATCGGCAGCGAAGCCGTTATCGCCCATGGGGGCAACGATGCGAGCAGATACCGAATAGTTGTGGCCGTGCAGCCGTTCGCGTTCAGTGGCGGAAAAAATGGTGTAGTGCGCCGCCGAAAACTTGTGGCGCTCCTTGTTGATATAGAGCGTGGTCAGTTGTTCCATGGATATAATCTGCCAGATTGGGAGCCAGAGTGAGAGTGGGCTCCATTGTTACGTCTGGCCCGCAATCACGCAACCTGTGCCGCAGTCATTACCGACAAGGGCGCCCGCAGTGCGCTATGATGCTAGCCGGCCAGCAAGGATTCACAACAGACTGCAACCCGGGGGACCAGTAAATGAAGATGGCGATTATTACCGGAGCCAGTGTCGGTATCGGCAGAGCCGCAGCGGAGGCTTTCCTGGCCGAGGGCTTCCGCGTTTACAACCTGTCGCGACGACCCTGCCCCGTCCCGGAGGTGAACAACCTCAGCTGTGACCTGTCCTCCCCGGAATCCGTCGCCCAGGCATGCAAAACCCTTGCGGCTGTGATCATCACCTGTGAATCCGTGGCGCTGGTGCACAACGCCAGCCAGATGCTCAAGGACAGCACCACCGACTGTGACAGCGACAGCCTGCGCCATGTGCTGGAGACCAATGTGGTCGCCATCAACAGTGTAAACCAGCAGCTGCTGCCGCTCTTACCCCGCACTTCCAGCCTGCTCTATGTAGGCTCGACCCTGTCGGAAAAAGCGGTGCCCCACTCTTTCAGCTACGTGGTGAGCAAGCACGCGCAGCTGGGAATGATGCGGGCCAGCTGCCAGGACCTGATGGGTAGCGGCGTGCATACCGCACTCGTCTGCCCCGGTTTCACCGACACCGAGATGCTGCGCACCCACCTGGGCCAGGACCCCGGCGTGGAGCGGATGATCGCCGGCATGAACAGTTACAACCGCCTCATTGATCCAGCCGAGATAGCCGAGCTGATCCGCTGGGCACACCACAACCCGGTAATCAATGGCTCGGTGCTGCATGCCAACCTGGGGCAAAAGGAAAGCTGACCATGCTCTACGTGGCGGACCTGCGGGAGCGACGCGAGCGCACCTTCCTGGTGCTGGCGGGCTTCTTTCTGTGCTCCATGACGCTTCTCAATGTTATCGGGATCACGCGCTTCGTCCAGCTGGGTCCGATGTCACTCGCGGTGGGAGTGCTGCCCTACCCCCTGACCTTCCTTTGCACAGATCTCATCTGCGAGCTCTACGGCAAGGCCCGGGCCAATTTCCTGGTGACGGTTGGCCTGGGGCTCAATATCTTTATCCTGCTGGTGCTGTTCGTCGGCAATGCCATTCCCTCAGTACCCCCTGAAAATATGCCGCCCTGGCAGATACTGCAACTCGCGGCGCCCGTTGCCCTGCCCAACGGCGCAGTCGTGGAGGACAGTGTCGGCCTGTACCAGTTGATCTACGCGACCACCTCCGGGGCCATGGTCGCCTCCATGCTGGCCTATATCGCCGCCCAGTACTGCGATGTTCACCTGTTCCATTTCTGGAAACGGGTCACCAAGGGCAAGCACCTGTGGATACGTAATAATTTCAGTACACTGATGAGCCAGATGGTGGACTCCGTGATGGTGATTACGGTCACTTTCGGTGCCGCGTACATGCGCGGCGACATCGTGTTCGAGACCCTGCTGGTACTGGTGGGCAGCAACTATTTGTTCAAGGCCACGGTGGCACTGCTGGACACCGGCCCACTGTATGTTGCGGTGCACTACCTGCGCCGCTACCTGCAACTGCCCGGCCACGACACCGTGGCGACTGTCATCGATCCAACATCGTCCCCCGGGGCGCGGTAACCCGGCATGACATGCTCTTCGGAACCCGGGGAAAGGCAATGCCAAAGATCAGCGGCGCTGAAGCCGCCACGATACGCGGATGAATGAATGCTAAAGAGTAAACTGCCTCATATCGGCACGACGATTTTTACCCGTATGTCGGCCCTGGCAGCCCAATGCAATGCACTGAACCTGTCCCAGGGCTTCCCCGACTTCGACGCTCCCGAGGCGCTGCGCGAGGCAATGGCGCGTCATGTCATGGCCGGGCACAACCAGTATGCGCCCATGGCCGGAGTCATGCAGTTGCGGGAGCAGATATCAATACAGCTCCAGCTGCATCGCAACATCGCCTGCAACCCGGATACCGAAATTACCGTGGTGCCGGGTGCCACCGAGGGCATCTTTTGTGCAGTGATGGCCAGTATTCGACCCGGGGACGAGGTGATCATGTTCGATCCCTGTTACGACAGCTACCAACCCTCGGTGGAATTGGCCGGCGGTCGGGCGATCCATGTCCCGCTGACGCGCGACCGGTTCGCCATCGACCGCGAAAAACTGCAGGCCGCACTATCGGCCCGCACCCGCATGATCATGATCAATTCCCCACACAACCCCAGCGGCAGCGTCCTGCCACTGGATGACCTGCTGTTCCTGCAGGAGATTGTTGAGCGGCATGACCTGCTGGTTATCAGCGACGAGGTCTATGAGCACCTGGTTTTCGATGGCCTGCAACACCATAGCGCACTGCAACTGCCAGGCTTGCGGGCTCGCAGCTTCGCCCTGTTTTCCTTCGGCAAAACCTTCAGCGTGACGGGCTGGAAAACGGGTTATTGCGTGGCCCCGGCGGAACTTACCGCGGAGTTGCGCAAGGTCCACCAGTTTGTCTCCTTTGTCGCGGTGACACCGGTGCAGCTGGCGGTGGCCGATTTCATGCAGGCCGAACCCGACTACCCCGCGGGCCTGTCCGCCTTTTACCAGCGCAAGCGCGACCTGTTCTGCCAGGCTCTGGAGTCCTCGCGCTTGCGGCTGACACCGAGCTCGGGAACCTACTTCCAGTTGCTGGATTACAGCGCGATCACCCACGAATCGGACACCAGCCTGTGCGAACAGTGGACCAGGCAGCACGGCATTGCGTCCATCCCCATTTCAGTTTTCTATGAGAAGCCCCCGGAACAGCATTACCTGCGCTTTTGTTTTGCCAAGAGCGATCCGGTGCTGGCGGCGGCGGCGGAGCGACTATGCGAGATCTGAGCGTGACCCTGATCCAGTGCGAACTGGCGTGGGAGCAGCCCGGGGACAACCGGAAGCAAATAGGGGACCTGATCGCAGGCCTGGATGAGATCCCCGACATCATCGTACTACCGGAAATGTTCACTACCGGGTTTTCAATGAATGCCCTTGCAAACGCCGAACAACCCGGCGGAGCTACCGAGCAGTGGCTGCGAGAACTGGCAGGGCGCCACGACTGTGCTCTGACCGGCAGTATCGCCGTCCAGGCGGACAACGGGGTTTACAACAGGATGCTGTTTGCGACCCCGGAGGGCATTGAGCACTATGACAAGCGCCACCTGTTCAGGATGGCCGGCGAACACAAGCGCTACCTGGCAGGCGGGCAACGCGTGGTCGTCACCTGGCGCGGCTGGCATATTTTACTGCAAGTCTGCTACGACCTGCGCTTCCCGGTTTTCAGCCGCAACCGGGAGGACTACGATCTCGCAATCTATGTGGCCAACTGGCCCGCGGTACGCCGCGAACACTGGCGCCGGCTACTGGTGGCCAGGGCAATCGAAAACCTCGCCTGCGTGGTGGGCGTTAATCGTGTCGGCAGCGATGCCAGAGGGCTGGATTACAGCGGTGACAGTCTCGCCATAGCGGCGGACGGCACACTGTTGCGGGACATGGAAAACGAAAACGGCGCCGCCAGGGTTATCCTGAGCGGCGCCGCCTTGCAAAGCTATCGGGAGGGGTTCCCCTGCCAGCTGGACGCGGATAGCTTCCAGCTGGATTGAGGGAGCTTACTCCGAGTATTCGACTTCCAGGGAAGCCATGACGCGGCGGTTCTCTGCGCGACCTTCGGCGGTGTCATTGCTGGCGACGGGGTTTGACTCACCGTAGCCGACCGCTTTCAGGCGCGATGCCTGGATGCCGTAGGTGTTGACGAGCATATCCACGACCGCCTCAGCGCGACGCTGGGACAGCTGCTGGTTGTAGGTTTCAGCACCCACGCTGTCGGTGTAGCCATCGATGCTGACGTCCACCTGGTCGAACCGCTTGAGGAACTTGGCCAGCTCACCCAGATCGTTGAAGTACTGTTCCTGGACCACGGTCGAGTCGAAGGCAAAATTCACCTTCAGCTTGATCGATGCCACCTGGGCAACCGGCAGCGGACAGCCAGTGGCATCCACGCGCGTGTTGGGAGGCGTGCCAAGGCAGGCGTCCACTTCATCACAGACACCGTCGCCGTCTTCATCCGGGCACGAAGCCGCAGCTGCAACCGGCGCAGGATTGACGTTACCCAGATAATAGTTCAGGCCGAGATAGGCGATAGTGTCATTGTTGCTCTTGTCCACGTTGTAGACACTGCGCCCGTCCAGACTGGCACTGAAGCGGGGAGTCAGCATCCAGCGCACACCCAGGCCGGCATTGATGGTGGTGTCCTCGTTCTTGTCTGCTCCGCCATAGTTAGGGTCGGTGGAGAAGTAACCGGCGCCCAATACGGCGTAGGGGCGCAGACGCGTTCCGCCTGCCGAAGGATCGACGATGTAGCTGCCGCCGTAGTACTTCATACCCAGGTTTGCCAGGGTCACCTCGGTATCGGTACCGGGGATGTTCTCGTTATTGGCATCGTCCTGGGTAAAGGATATCTCTGCGGCCCACTGGTCGTTGAACGCCCATTCCAGACCCGCCCAGGGTGAGTTCATATTGCCCAGGTCGCGATCACTGGCGAAATACCAGTGCGCCACGCCAGCGTTAAGGGTGATCGGCACCTCGGCAACTGCAACCGGGGTAAGGCCCGACAGAACAAACCCTACTGCTGCGCCCGTAGCAAGAATTTTCTTTTTCATTTTGCAGGAACTCCTGTTATCAATCGATTATTACGCGGGAAGAATACCACTGGTCAAGTCCATTTCCAGTCGTTTTTTGTGGTTATATTACGCTAATGATAGCAGCTCAACCACCGCCAGATCACCAGCCCAGCACAACTTTTACAAAGGGTATCGACAAAGCCCGCTGCTCCACCAGAGAGGCCTCATCCAACCGGTCAAGCAAGTCCAGCAGAGCTTCCATGTCCCTGGCTGCCCGCGTCACCACGTAGGCGCAGACGTCGCCCCCGAGGGAGAGCCCCCTGCGGGCAGCCCGAAACTGCAATACGGCCATTTTTTCCTCGTCGCCCGTCGCCGGCAGCTGGTAGACAATCCCCCAGCCCAGGCGCGAGCGCAGGTCGGCAAGGTCCACCGCCAGGGCGCGGGGCGCCGCACTGCCTGCCACCAGCAGGCTGCACCCCTGCTGCCGGGCGCGGTTAAAGAGATTGAAGAGCGCCAGCTCCCAGTCCGCCCGACCCAGCACCCGGTCCACATCGTCCAGGCACACCAGTTTCAGGGCCTCTATCCCCTGCAACACTTCTTCCGGGCGGCAGTCGGCCAGCTCACCCAGTGGCAGATAGAGGGCGCCGGCGCCCGCCAGGTGACAACAGGCTTGCAGCAGGTGGGATTTCCCGACCCCACCCGGTCCGTAGAGATAGATGATCGGCTCACCTGTCCCCTCCGCCTGTGCCCTGAGGGCAGCGACAAGGGCGCGGGACGCGGCCAGTGGCAGGAAATTATCGAGGGTAGCCTCGTCCCGCAACCGCACCGGCAGGGGCAATTGCCGCTGGTCCGGGCCATTCACTCAGTTACCGCCGTAAATATCACTGGCGCGGTAGTGGTGCAGCGCATGCCGCAGGAACACAGCGATGACGGCCGCTACCGGCAGCGCCACCACAACACCGACAAATCCGGCCAGCTGCCCTCCCGCCATCAGGGCGAAAATAACAGCCACCGGGTGCAGACCAATACGATCCCCCACCAGTACCGGGGTGAGTACCATGCTCTCGATGGCCTGGCCGATACCGAAGACCAGCAGCACCCACAACAGCACACTCCAGTCCCCGAACTGGGCGTAGGCCGCAATACAGGAAGCCAGCACGCCAACAGTGAAGCCCAGGTAGGGCACGATGCTCGCCAGCCCCGCCAGGAGACCAAGCAGCAGCGCGAGCTGGAGACCCACCAGCCACAAACCGACGCTGTAAACCACGCCCAGCGTGCACATTACGACAAACTGGCCTCTCAGAAATGCGCCCACCACTTCATCGGCCTCATTCACCATATGGGCCACCTTGCCCTGCCACACCACGGGCAATACGCTGAGAGTCTTCGCGACCAGCCGGTCCCAATCACGCATGAGGTAAAACGCCACAACCGGCACCAGCGCGAGATTCGCAAGGCCAAGCAGGAGATTGGCGCCGGAACCGGACAATTTGAGCAGGGCAGCGCCGGTCATTTTGCCCAGGGATTGCCAATGGTCCGCCAGCTGCCCTGACCAGTCCAACCGGGGCAGGCGCTCCAGTGTCAGGTCAAACTTCTGTTGAACCCACGGCAGGGCATCCTGGGAAAACCAGGCGTATATCACGGGAATCTTGGCTATCAGCAGGTCCAGTTGATGCAATAACAGCGGTACGGCGATGATCATTGCTGTCGCCACGAGTATGGTGAAAACCACAAATACCACTACCACTCCCAGCGTGCGACTGAGCCCGCGCCGGGCCAGAGAGTCGACCAGTGGGTCGCCCAGGTAGGCAACCAGACCGCCCAGCACAAAGGGCAGCAGAATCGGCTGAAGCAGATAAAACACCACAGCGCCAATCGCCCCGGCCGCCAGTGCGGCCGTCCAGCGATTTATCAGCGGTGGCAGGCCCGGGCCTAGTTCTGCCACAGGTAGTTCAAATCAGCACCTGCCCCGGTCACTGGAATCGACACCAATCGCTTATTGGACTCGATGACAGTGGCCAGCTGATCGGGGGCTGCCTGTGCCCTCAGGCGCACGAGGATCCTGTCGCCCTGCACCGACTCCACATCGGCCTGTTCGACAAGTTCAAGACTTTCAAGCCAGGAGGCGATTGCGGCGTAATCGGCGTAGCTGGTCACCCCCGTTACCGACATGACCAGGCCGACACCTTGAGCAGACGCCGCAACCGCATAGCGAGCCGCCATGGATTCAGTCACCAGGCTGACACCCTCACGCAAAAACAGCGCTTCGCTTGCAACCGTCGCGGAGCGCTGGCTTCGGTCAGCACCGCCGAAGTAATTCCACTTGCCAACAGCCCCGCCATCGGGTTGCAGGGCAAACTCGCCGACCAGCACATCCTGCAGCTGGTAACGAACTGAGGCCTGATTCAGTGCCCCGCTGTCCAGATTCCGGGCCTGGTCCACAGTCAAAGCGGCGGTATCAACCAGG
Organism: Haliea sp.; assembly: GCA_024642265.1. Taxonomy (GTDB): domain Bacteria; phylum Pseudomonadota; class Gammaproteobacteria; order Pseudomonadales; family Halieaceae; genus JARRPM01. Next base: position 69,753 of record JAHEBL010000005.1, read on the forward strand.
TCGTACAGAGGGAGCTGCAACGGCACGCCGCGACGCGAAAACTCCGTGCGCATTTCCTTCACCAGCGCGGGGTCTGTCTCCGCATTGACAAACTGCCACCCGCCGGCCTCTTCCTTCACCAGCCATACCAGCACCATTGGCCGGTTTGCCGTCCATATCGGTGCGCCGGCCTCGATCATGAGGTCTCTTATGTAGCCCCCGTCAAACAGGGCGCGCAACAAAAGTCCCCCTGGAACCCCGGGGTCCTGGCTGTACGAATACTGCTGGACGTGTTTGCGGGCGCCGGGCAGGGCGGCAGCGATAACCGGGTTGCGCAATACACTCACGCTACCGGACACTTTCACAAACACTGCCGCCAGCGCGTCGCTTGAGGCGCTGGCAAGCTGGGCGGGGGATTGATCTGCTACCGGCACTTCCGCTGAGTAGAGATCCTTGACGATTTCGGCGCGCGCAACAGCCGCTGCAAACAGCACAAGCAGCGCAAACCCGAGGCTGCGCCTGACATAGGTTATCAAGGCTTTCTCCCTAACCGGTGGCAAAGCAGCATTGTAACAGGACTGGCAGCCCCCCGGGGAAGCGCAAAATTGTCGCGGGCGGGATGATCTGGATGATGTTTGCCGCTAGAATAGCCGCCCTCGGAACCATACCCCGATCACACCACAGCCAGCGGATTCCAGCCATGAATGACGACAACGGGCACACTTCTCTCAGTTACAAGGATGCCGGCGTGGATATCGATGCCGGCAATGCGCTGGTTGAGAGAATCAAGGGGATCTCGCGGCGCACCCGGCGACCCGAGGTGCTGGGCGGCCTGGGCGGTTTTGGCGCCCTCTGCGAGATTCCCGCGGGATACCGCCAGCCGGTGCTGGTTGCCGGCACGGACGGTGTGGGCACCAAGCTGCGGCTGGCCATGGATATGGGCATCCACGACACCATCGGCATCGATCTCGTTGCCATGTGCGTCAACGACCTGGTAGTGGCGGGCGCGGAACCGTTGTTTTTCCTCGACTACTACGCCACCGGCGCCCTCGATGTAGACACCGCGGCAGACGTGGTGACCGGCATAGGCGCGGGCTGTGAACTGGCGGGCTGCGCTCTGGTTGGGGGTGAAACCGCCGAGATGCCAGGCATGTACGACGGCGAGGATTACGACCTGGCGGGCTTCTGCGTGGGGGTTGTCGAAAAGTCCAAAATTATCGATGGCGCAAAAGTGGGTGCCGATGACGTACTGCTGGGCATCGCCAGCAGCGGCCCCCACTCCAATGGCTACTCCCTGATCCGCAAGATCCTCGAACGCAGCGGCGCCGACCTGGCAGAGCCGCTGGGCGCTACCACCCTCGGCCAGGCGCTGCTGGCGCCGACAACCATCTATGTGAAAGCACTGCTGTCGCTGTTTGAACAGGTGGAGGTGAAGGCACTGTCCCATATTACCGGTGGCGGCCTGCTGGAAAACCTGCCCAGGGTGCTGCCTGAAGGCTGGGGGGCACAGATAGACACGACCAGTTGGGAGTGGCCGGAGATATTCAAATGGCTGCAGGCACAGGGCAATGTCGAGACGCGGGAAATGTACCGAACCTTCAACTGCGGTGTGGGAATGGTTATCTGCGTCGCGGCAGCCGATAGCGACAGCGCGCTGGCCCACCTCAATTCAGCAGGACACCGGGCCTGGCAGATAGGCACAATCCGCGCGGGCGACTCCGGGGTAGTACTGCTGCCGTGAAACCGGGTGCCAGGGCCCGGCTGGCCATCCTGATCTCCGGTCGGGGCAGCAACCTGCAGGCTTTTATCGACGCCTGCGCCGGGGGTGTCCTGAATGCGGACATCTGCGTGGTAATCAGTAACAATCCCGCCGCCGCGGGCCTGGAACGGGCCGCTGCAGCCGGCATTGCAACCTGCTGCATCGATCACCGGTCTTTCGCCTCGCGCGACGCTTTTGACACCGCCCTGGCCGCAGAAGTGAGCCGCCGGCAAGCCGACCTTGTCATTCTGGCCGGTTTTATGCGCATCCTCACGCCGGCTTTCATCACCCCTTTCAGCGGCCGCCTGCTGAACGTACACCCGTCCCTGCTGCCGCGCTACCCGGGCCTGCATACACACCAGCGCGCGCTGGATGCGGGGGACCCGGAGGCAGGCGTAACAGTGCATTTTGTCACATTGGAACTCGATGGCGGACCGCCTATCATTCAGGCTCGCGTGCCTGTCTTGCCCGGGGACACGGCCCAGACCCTGGCCGCCCGGGTTATAGAGAAAGAGCACCTGATCTACCCGCTCGCAGCCCAGTGGCATATCTCAGGGCGCCTGCAGCTGACAGATACTGGAGCGTACCTTGATGGTGAGCCGATACCGGCAACCGGCATTGATTACCAGGAAAACGCGCACTGAGGGCTTCCTCCCGCTGTGTATTGCACTGCTGGCCGGCATGGCTCTGCTGCTGTCCCCCCTGGTTGCCGCAGCTGATTATGCAGCTTCCCTGCGGCCCTACACGGCGCAATACAAGACCACCGCCAGGGGTTTCAGCCTGAATGTCACCCGGAGGCTGAAAGAGGATAGCGACGACCACTTCATCCTGACCAACGGCGGCAAAATCCTTGTGGTTGGTTTTCACGAGGTAAGCGTATTCACGGTAGAGGATCGCCGGATCCAGCCCATATCCTACGTCTACCAGGGCACCGGCATGGTAAACCGCCGGCGCGAACTGCATTTCACCGGGGAACAGGACACGATCAGCAGCCTGTACAAGGATGAGTGGTACAAGCTGCCCTACAGCGATACCACGCTGGACCGCATGAGCCAGATGGAGCAGTTGCGCCTGGTGCTGCTGGAAAATCCAATGGCGGCAAGGGAAATTACCCTGCGGGTGGCGGATGGCAAGAGGGTAAAGGACTCCAGGCTGGTGTTGATCGCGCAAGAGACCCTGCAGACACCCCTGGGCCCGGTGGATACACTCCATTACGAGCGCCTGCACGATGATCCCGATCGTAAATCCGATCTGTGGTTCGCCCCGCAGTGGGATTACATGATGGTGAAAACGGTCCACATAGAGGACGGTGATCCGGTGGAAATGATATTGACCAGCGCCACCATCGAAGGCGAGGCGGTCGCGATCAACTGAGCTTGTCCCGCAATACCCGCCACAGCCCAGCAGACAGGAACTGCCGTGAGGCGGCCCGGGAAAGCGCGGGATTGCCCGACTGCATGGGTCTCAGGGCTCCCCCGCCACAGCCCTGCCCGGGGTCGATAAGTCGCGCTGCTGCAGGTCGAACGCCAGCAGCTCGGCGACTTCCAGGCGAACAATGTCCAGCCGCTGTGCCAGCTCCTGGCGCATCTCGGCATGCGTATTCAGTTTCAGGTAGGTCCTGAGCTCCTCAAGCAGTTGGGCGTGGCGCTCGCGAAACAGCAGCGATGCTACACCGCTCAATGGTGCCAGCAGCCACCAGGCGAGCGGAGGAAACAACTCTGTCCCCAGCAGGTGAGCCTGCAGGCTCCAGCACAAGGGGTACAGGAGCAGGCCGCCGAACAGTTTGGCGGTAGACTGCCGATCCGGGCGAATCTTCAGGCGGCTTAGCAGCCGCGTCAGGAAAAATGGCAGTACATTGAGGAAGATGCCCAGCAGTGCCAGCGGAAGTCGCACCACGAAAAGGGACAATTTGCGAATACTGTAGAGCGCCTGCAGCAGCCTGGGATGACCCTGCACCACATGCTCATGGCGGACAGACAGGACCCGCAGCAGGCGATCATAGCTGTTGACCGCCTCGATGATCCTGGCGACCCGCCGCGGATTTTGCTCCTTGGTGCGCAGATAGGCGTCAGCCAGTTGTTTCTGTGCAGGAAACTCGTCCGCCAGGCTCGCCAGGTCCGGATCCGCCTGCTGGCGTGAATCGTACAGTGCAGCCGCGCGCTGTATCAGCTTTGCCTCCTCCCAGCTGGGGTAATTGAGCGTTACCGACTTGATGCCCTCCTCCACCAGCGTCATCACCTGGCCGACTGACTCCCTGGATTCGGCATCTGCCACATCCAGGCCGGCGATGGGGTCGATGGGTTGCCCGATAGAGATCAGCACTCGCGAGCGAAATTTCTGCCTGGCGTCAAAGTTCAGCCCGACGGGGACGATACGCAAGCCCAATGGTCCGCAGTTTTGTTCCGCTCCCAGTGCAATCCGGGCCACCCCGGTCTTGAGCTTCCGCAATTCGGAATCAGCGTGGCTTTCACCCTCCGGGAAAACCACAATGCAGGTATTCTTTGCCAAAGCCTCATGACAGGCTGCAAACATATCCCGGTTGTTCGCCAGGTAGTCGGGGGACGCCGAGTCCTGTTGACGATACACGGGGATGGCTTTGACCGCTGCAAGCAAAGGGTGCAGCGCACGGGTTTCCCACAGTTTGACGGCAACCAGCGGGCGCGGCTCACGCGGCAAACGGGTGCGCGCCAACAGCCCATCGACCAGCGAATTCATGTGATTGGGCGTGTAGATAACCGGGGTATCACGCGGCACGTTAGCGGCGCCGGTGACTTCTATCTTGCGAAAAAACACTGCCAGCAACAGGCTGACGAACGGGACGAGTACAACTTCGAGGAATTTCTGCAACAGCTGTACTCCTGTGACTGAATCAGGCCTTGGGCAGGGTCACTCCCCTCTGGCCCTGGTATTTGCCACCCCGGTCCTTGTAACTGACCTCGCACACTTCATCCGACTCGAAGAACAGCATCTGCGCTACGCCTTCATTCGCGTAGATCTTCGCAGGCAGCGTGGTGGTATTGGAAAATTCCAGGGTCACGTGACCCTCCCACTCAGGCTCAAGCGGCGTCACATTGACGATGATGCCGCAGCGGGCGTAGGTCGATTTGCCCAGGCAAATAGTCAGCACGTTGCGAGGAATACGGAAATATTCCACGGTACTGGCCAGGGCAAAGGAGTTGGGAGGAATGACGCAGACGTCCCCCACCACATCGACAAAACTGTTCTCGTCAAAGCGCTTCGGGTCCACCGTAGCGGAGTTGATATTGGTAAACACCTTGAATTCCCGCGAGCAGCGCACGTCGTAGCCGTAACTGGAGGTACCATAGGAAATCAGGCGATTCGCGCCATCCGTCCGCACCTGCCCCGCCTCGAAGGGTTCGATCATGCCGTGCTCGCTGGCCATCCGGCGAATCCATTTGTCTGACTTGATACTCACATCTCACCTGTCTTGTTCGTTATGTCTTGCGTTATGTCTTCAGTCGTCGGAAATATTGATTGCCGGAAATTCGTCCACCCCTCCGGCGCCGCCGGCCGCCAGGGTCGCCTGAATCGCCTCGGCAATTTCGAGGTATATGGCTGCTTCCGGCGAGTCCGGCTCGGCAACGACCGTGGGACAACCCGAATCGGTCTGCTCCCGGATGGAGAGGGACAAAGGCAGGCTGCCCAGCAGGGCCACGCCGTACTCAGTGGCGATGCGCTGCCCGCCCTCCGCGCCGAAAATGTGCTCCCGATGGCCGCACTCGCTACAGATATGCACCGCCATGTTTTCCACCACCCCGAGTATCGGAATATCCACTTTACGGAACATTTCTATGCCTTTCTGGGCATCCATCAGGGCAATGTCCTGGGGCGTGGTGACAATAACGGCTCCCGCCACCTTGGCTTTCTGTGACAGCGTCAGCTGGATATCGCCGGTGCCCGGGGGCATGTCTATCACCAGGTAGTCCAGCTCACCCCACAGGGTCTGCTCGAGCATTTGCGTCAGCGCACCGCCGGCCATGGGGCCGCGCCAAACCATGGGCGTGCGCTCGGTTACCAGGTATCCCATGGACATGGTCTTGAGCCCGTGGGCCTCAACCGGCAGCAGGTACTGCCCGTCCCGTTGATCCGGTCGTGTGCCCTCGGCAACCCCCAGCATCAGTTGCTGGCTGGGACCATAGATGTCGGCATCGAGCAAGCCGACTTTGAGGCCGAGGGCCTTGAGAGCCAGGGCCAGGTTGACGGCAGTGGTCGACTTGCCGACACCACCCTTGCCCGATGCCACAGCGATAATATGTTTGATTTCGTTCATGAATTCCCGTTTGCAACATGATTGCGAAAAAGCGCTGCCCGCCGCCATCGCGCCTCCGACCGGCGCTTTTGAACGACTTTTGGCCCCGGGCCCGGCAGCGCTGCGCCGGCGCTAGTATAAGGACATGCCACCGGTTCAACAACGCCGGCCGCCGACCAGCATCCGCGGATGAAAAGGCCCGGCAAAAACGCTATAGTGGCGCCCCTTTTGCCGCGACACGGACAGGCAACGAACATGGCTCCCAAGCGCCCCCGCAAAATTCTGGTCACCAGCGCCCTGCCCTATGCAAACGCCCCCCTGCACCTGGGTCACATGCTGGAACAGGTCCAGGCGGATATCTGGGTCAGGTTTCAAAAATCACGGGGCCACGACTGCCTGTATGTCTGCGCGGATGACGCCCATGGCACTGCGATCATGCTGGCTGCCGAGAAGCAGGGCATCACGCCGGAGCAGCATATTGAACGAATTCACCGGGATCACAAGCGAGACAGCGATCGTTTCCTGATCGACTTCGCCAATTTCCACAGTACTCACTCCCCGGAAAACCGGGCATGGAGCGAGGAAATTTACCGCCGCCTGAAGGCCAACAAGCACATTGCCTCCAGAGCGATCACCCAGGCCTTCGACCCGGAAAAGCAGCTTTTCCTGGCCGACCGTTTCATCAAGGGCAGTTGCCCGCGCTGCAAAACGCCCGACCAGTACGGTGACAACTGCGAGGCGTGCGGCGCCACTTACACACCAGCAGACCTGATCGACCCGGTCTCGGCCATCTCCGGTGCCACGCCGGTCGAGAAAGAATCTGTGCATTTCTTCTTCAAGCTCCCGGAGTTCGAAACCATGCTGAGGCAGTGGCTGGACTCGGACACCCTGCAGCCACAGGTGGCCAACAAACTGCGCGAATGGACAGAAGCCGGCCTGCAGGAGTGGGACATCAGTCGCGATGCGCCCTACTTCGGCTTCGAGATACCCGATGAGCCCGGCAAATACTTCTACGTCTGGCTGGACGCACCCATAGGCTATATCGCAAGTTTCCAGAATTACTGTGAGCGAACCGGCCACCCGTTCGAGCCCTACTGGCAACCCGGTGGCGATACCGAGCTCTACCACTTCATTGGCAAGGATATTATCAATTTCCACGGCCTGTTCTGGCCGGCCATGCTGCAATCCGCCGGGTTGCGCACACCGACCGCGATCTTTGTGCACGGTTTCCTGACCGTCAACGGCACCAAGATGTCCAAGAGCCGTGGCACTTTTATCAATGCCGGCACCTACCTGGAGCATCTGGACGCGGAATATCTGCGCTATTATTTCGCCGCCAAGCTGAGCGGCTCAGTGGACGATATCGACCTGAACCTGGAGGACTTCGTACAGCGGGTCAATTCAGATGTGGTGGGCAAAATTGTCAACATCGCCAGCCGCTGTGCCGGTTTTCTCGCCCGGGGATTCGACAACCGCCTGGCAGGTGAATGCGCCGAGCCGGCCTTGCTGGCAGATTTCATCGCTCGCGGGGACGCTATTGCGCAGCTGTACGAAGAGCGGGAATTCAACAAGGCCATGCGCGAGGTCGTGGCGCTGGCCGACCAGGCCAACCAGTATATCGACGAGAAAAAACCCTGGGTGCTGGCCAAGCAGGCGGGCAGCGAAAGCGAAGTGCATGCGGTCTGCAGCGTGGGTATCAACCTGTTTCGTGTACTGATGACCTACCTCAAACCGGTACTTCCGGCCATGGCGACCAAAGCGGAGTCGTTCCTGGCGTGCGCGCTGGACTGGACGGAATTGGAAAACGTTCTGGTGGACCACCAGCTGGGAACTTTCGAACCGCTGCTGACACGCATCGACAGCAAGCAGGTGGACGCCATGGTCGAAGCCAGCAAGCAGGCGACAGTGGCGGCGCGCGCCGCTCCGGTTGCCGTCGGGCAAGCGGATAAGGCCGAGACCATCGCGTTTGAGGATTTCGCCAGGGTCGACCTGCGCATCGCCGAGATTGTGGCGGCTGAACTGGTAGAAGGCGCCGACAAGCTGCTGCGCCTCACACTCAGCCTCGGTGACAGCGAAAAACAGGTGTTGGCAGGGATACGTTCCGCCTACGAGCCGGGCGAGCTGGTGGGCAAACTCACCGTGATGGTGGCCAACCTGGCACCGCGCAAAATGCGATTCGGGGTATCCGAGGGCATGGTGCTGGCCGCCGGTCCGGGAGGCAAGGAGCTGTTCCTGCTGGAGCCGCACGCGGGCGCCCGAGCCGGGATGCAGGTCAAGTAAGCAGCCGCCCCCGAACGGACATGCGTCCATTAACTAATTGTTTATCAAGAGAAAGTTTCATACCATGCAGCCTTTCGACAGCCTCTGGATGGCTGTCACCCGGAGAGACCGGCCATGCTGGCAGACTATTCCATCCTGTTGATCGGGGCGATACTGGTCAACAACTTCGTGCTGGTGCAGTTCCTTGGACTGTGCCCGTTCATGGGCGTCTCCAACAAGCTGGAAACCGCCATGGGCATGTCCATGGCGACAACCTTTGTTCTCACCCTCGCATCCGCCTGCAGCAACCTCACCTACCAGTTCCTGCTGATCCCGCTGGGCCTGGAGTATCTCAAGACCATCTCCTTTATCCTGGTGATCGCAGTCGTGGTGCAATTTACCGAGATGGTAGTTCGTAAAAGCAGCCCGCTGCTGTACCGCGTTCTGGGTGTCTACCTGCCGCTCATAACCACCAACTGCGCTGTGCTGGGTGTGGCGCTGCTGAATATCAACAAGGACCATAACTTCCTGCAATCGCTGTTTTACGGCTTTGGCGCGGCGGTGGGTTTCTCGCTGGTGCTGGTACTGTTCGCGGCGATGCGGGAGCGCCTGAACGTGGCCGATGTCCCGGAGCCCTTCAAGGGGCCAGCCATCGGCATGGTCACCGCGGGCCTGATGTCCCTGGCCTTTATGGGCTTTGCCGGCCTGGTATAAGCGGTGTTCGAACTCATTTCCCAGTATCCACTCCTCGCTGCCCTGTTTGCCCTGGTAGGGCTGGGCGCTATTTTTGGCGCCGTGCTGGGTTTTGCCGCAGTGCGGTTCAGGACCGAGGGCAACCCCATTGCCGAGCAGATCAACGAGCTGCTGCCCCAGACCCAGTGCGGTCAGTGTGGCTACCCCGGTTGCAGGCCCTACGCTGAGGCTATTGCCAATAGCGGCGAAGCGATCAACAAGTGCCCCCCGGGCGGCGAGGCCGGGATACAGGCACTGGCCACACTGCTCGATGTGGAAGCCATCCCGCTGGATGAGGAACACGGGGAAGAGAAGGTCAAGGCAGTTGCCTTCATCCGGGAAGACGAGTGTATCGGCTGCACCAAGTGCATACAGGCCTGCCCGGTTGATGCGATTCTCGGGGCGGCCAAGCAGATGCACACGGTTATCGCCAGCGAATGCACAGGCTGCGATCTGTGCCTGGAGCCCTGCCCGGTTGACTGTATCGACATGATACCCGAGTCACAGAGCCTGCAGACCTGGCACTGGCCCCTGCCGGACCCGGCCAGTCGTGACATCCAGATCATCGCTACCGATGCCGCCCAGGCGCAAGACCGGGCCGCATGAGAAAGATTTTTGATTTTCACGGCGGTATCCACCCGCCCGAGAACAAACACCAGTCCCTGCAGGGATCAATCCGGGACGCCGGCATCCCCCCGGAGCTGGTACTGCCCCTGTCCCAGCACATCGGCACGCCGGCCAGTCCGGTCGTGGCGGTGGGTGAGCGGGTACTGGCGGGGCAGCTGATTGCCGAGGCACCGGGTTTTGTCAGCGTACCCCTGCACGCGCCCACCTCGGGCACCGTGGCTGCGATCGAGGACCGCCTGATCGCCCACCCCTCCGGGCTGCCAGCCCCCTGTATTGTCATAGCCACCGATGGCCTGGACGAGTGGGTTGAGCAGCGGGCACCCGGCACCGGTTACCGTGAACTGGCGCCGGGAGATTTGCTGGCACTGATACGCAACGCAGGCATCGCCGGCATGGGCGGGGCCGGCTTCCCCACCGCGGTAAAACTGGCCACGCGACCTGACAGCAAGGTGCAGACCCTGATTATCAACGGCACCGAATGCGAGCCGTACATCACGGCCGATGACATTCTGATGCGCGAGCGCCCCGGCCGCATTATCGAGGGCGTGAATATCCTCAGGCACCTGCTGTCACCCTCCGAAACCCTCATCGGCGTCGAGGATAACAAGCCCCAGGCCATCGCGGCCCTGCGCGCTGCCGCTGCCGGCTCGTCAATCGAAATCGTGACTTTCCCCACCAAGTACCCGTCCGGTGGCGAGAAACAACTGATCGAGATCCTCACCGGCAGGCAGGTCCCCAGCGGCGGCCTGCCCCTGGATGTCGGCGTGATCTGCCAGAATGTCGGCAGCGTGGTCGCCATCCAGGATGCCGTGCTGTTCGGACGACCCCTTGTCTCCCGGATTACGACGGTTACCGGTGAAGCAGTAGACAAACCCGGCAACTACGAGGTGCTGCTGGGCACCCCGATGAGCTACCTGCTGACGCAGGCCGGCTACCAGCCGGACCGGGCCCAGCGCCTTATAATGGGCGGCCCGATGATGGGCTTTACCGTGCCCGATGCCAATGTCCCGATTGTAAAAACGAGCAACTGTCTGCTCGCGCCCGGCTTGACTGAACTGTCCGCCCCCACTCCCGCGCAGGCCTGCATTCGCTGCGGCATGTGTGCCCAGGTCTGCCCGGCCAGCCTGTTACCGCAGCAGATGTTCTGGTTCGCCCAGGGCAAGGAATACGAGAAACTGGAGCAACAGAACCTGTTCGACTGCATCGAATGCGGCGCGTGCTCCTGGGCCTGTCCCAGTAATATTCCTCTGGTGCAGTACTACCGGGCCTCCAAGGCGGAAATACTGCAGTTGCGTCGCGAACACACCCGGGCCGAGCAGTCTCGCCTGCGCTTCGAGGCGCGCCAGGAGCGCATGGAGCGCGAGGAGGCGGCCAGGACGGCGAAACGGGCCGCGCGCAAACAGGCAGCGGAGCAGCGCGCACAGGCTGCCGCCGCCGGCGGCGCGGGTGATGAGGATCCAATCCAGGCGGCAATAGATCGCGCAAAAGCCAAAAAAGCGGCGCAGCAGGCGGGCACCGGCGGTACGACCAGCGAGCGGGAGAAGCTCGAAAAGACCGTGCTCACCACTCGTGCCCGGCTGGAAACTGCCACGGCAAAACTGCAGCAGGCCCAGGCCGAGGGCAGCGACCTGGCAGATGCGCTGCAACTGGGCGTGGACAAGACCCGGGCAAAGCTCGAGACAGCGGAACAGGCTCTGCAGGCCCTGCTGGAGTCTGACAGCCCGGCACCGGTCACACCGGCAGACCCTGCCGCGGCTGCGATCGCCAGGGCCCAGGCCGCCCGGGACGCGGGCGCGACCTCAAGCCCGGCGGACAAAGCCCGCAGCCAGCTTGAAGGGCTTGAACAACGCCTTGAGAAAACCCGCGACAGGCTCGCGGCCAGCCGCAACAATGGTGATGAGGACAAAATTGTCGAGGCCCTGGAGTCCACCGTGGTGCGCCTGGAAGAAAAAGTGAGTGCCGCCAGGGAAGACCTGAAAGCCGCGGGAGATACCTGAGATGGCTTTGTTGCGCGTCACCTCGCCCCATGCCCACGGCCCCGCAAGCACACCCAGGGTAATGCAGAAAGTACTGCTGGCCACAGTGCCGGGCATTATCGCACTGACCCATTTCTTCGGTTTCGGCATCCTGGTAAACCTGGTGTGGGCCTGCATTGTCGCCCTGGCCTGCGAGGCTCTCGCCCTCGCGCTGCGCCGCCGGCCCATCGGCTTCTACCTGCGCGACTGCAGCGCGCTGGTAACCGCCACGCTGCTTGCGGTGGCATTGCCACCCTATTCACCCTGGTGGCTGATCGCCGTGGGGGTCGCCTGCGCAATCCTGCTGGCGAAACACCTCTACGGCGGGTTGGGCTATAACCCGTTCAACCCCGCCATGGCCGGCTACGTCATTCTTCTTATCTCCTTTCCGGTACAGATGACCGCCTGGGCGCCACCGCGCGGACTGGGGCAGCTGCCGGGCTTCATGGAAGCGCTGCAGGCCTGCTTCTGGCCCCCGGGCTACGACGGGGTCACCATGGCTACACCGCTGGACCTGATGAAGCAGAACACTGGCCTGCTGATGACGGACCTGTACGCCCAGACCCCGCAGTTTGGTCGCTGGGCGGGCCTTGGCTGGGAATGGGTCAATATCGCCTTCCTCGCCGGCGGCGCCTGGTTGCTGTACCAGCGAATATTCACCTGGCATGCACCGCTGGCGATGCTCGCCAGCCTCACGCTGTTCGCGGCCATATTCTATGATGGCGGCAGTTCAGCCAGTGGTGGTTCGCCGCTGTTTCACCTGCTCAGCGGCGCGACCATGTTCGGTGCATTTTTTATCGTCACCGACCCTGTGACCTCGGCCGTGTCTGTGCGCGGCCGACTGGTGTATGGCGCCATGATAGGCGCACTGGTGTATATCATCCGCGTGCGCGGCAACTATCCCGACGCAGTCGCGTTCGCGGTATTGATCATGAACTTCGCCGCACCGTTTATCGATAACTACACCCGGCCACGCACATACGGCCACAAGGCAGGCGGCTAGGGCAATGGTAATGCTGACACAGTCGATCACCCGCAACAGTTGGCTGCTGGCCCTGTTTGCCGTTGTTACTACCCTGCTGATATCCGGTACCTACCTGCTCACCCGGGAGCGGATCAGCGAGCAAAAACGGCTGGCGGAGGAAAAGGCCCTGCTGGAAATCGTGCCCCGGGACAGGCATGACAACTCCATGCTGGACGATGTCATTCCGGTCGGCAGCGACGCCGCGGGACTGGGTCTTAGGCAGGACATGCGAATCTACCGGGCCCGCAGAGGCGGCGAGGTGATCGCCGCGATCATCCCCGTCACCGCGCCCGACGGCTATACCGGCGCCATCGAGCTTATCGTCGGGGTCAATGCTGACGGCAGCGTCGCCGGAGTGCGGGCCCTGAGCCACAAGGAAACGCCCGGGCTCGGCGACAAGGTCGATATAAAGAAGTCTGACTGGATACTCGGCTTCAACGGTCGTTCGCTGGATAACCCGGCACCGGCGGCTTGGGCAGTGAAAAAGGACAAGGGCGTGTTCGACCAGTTTACCGGCGCAACCATTACACCCAGGGCAGTAGTGGCCGCCACCCTGCGTGCCCTGCAATATGCAGGCGCGAACGACACTGTACTGTTCGAGCGAACGGCGGATGCACCCGCTGCAGGAGAGAAATAATGTCCGACGTCAGCTACCGGGAGTTATCGCTCAACGGCCTGTGGAAAAACAACCCCGCGATAGTGCAGCTGCTGGGCCTGTGCCCGCTGTTGGCGGTAACCGGCACCGTGGTGAATGCCATCGGCCTGGCTGCCGCCACCACCCTGGTGCTGGTGTGCTCCAACACATCGGTCTCCATAATCCGGAATATCGTCTCCGATGCCATACGCTTGCCTGCCTTTGTGATGATCATTGCCTCTGCCGTGACCTGTATCGAGCTCCTCATGCAGGCCTTCGCCTACGAGCTGTACGAGATACTGGGCATATTCCTCCCGCTGATCACCACCAATTGCGTCATTCTCGGCCGGGCAGACGGTTTTGCCAGCCGCAACGGGGTTGTCCCCGCGGCTTACGACGGACTGATCATGGGTGCAGGTTTCGGCCTGGTACTCGTCCTGCTGGGCGCGCTGCGCGAACTGCTGGGCACCGGAGCCCTGTTTGCCAACATGGATTTGCTGTTTGGGTCGGATGCGGCGCACTGGAAGATAACCCTGGTCAACGACTACCCGAACTTTCTGCTCGCCATCCTGCCGCCGGGCGCATTCATCTTTACCGGCCTGATCATCGCGGGCAAAAACCTGATAGACGCCAACATCAAGCGCCGCCGGGATGCACTCAAGGCCCGCCCTGTAAAGGGGTCAAAGCGTGTGCGGGTGACCGGGCATATCTCCTAGCCAGTCCACCGCCCAAATACCCTGTCAGGGCGGTGTGGCCTCTTCCCGCTGCACCAGCAGCAGGGTATCGAGCAATTCATCGACCGCTGCGTCGTCCATACCTCGATTTTCTTCCTCGCAGCTGTAGGTGATAAACAGAAGCATTGACCCGTGGCTGACATACCACTCGCGAATGGCTGCGCCCTCCTCTGCAAATGCGCTTTCCACACCGGTAAAATCTCCCGGCTTGACCTTGCGCCAGGCCCTGGGGGCACCCGATTCCGCATCGGCTATCTCCTGCACCTGCGCCGGACTGAATTCGCCGCGTTCCTTGTGCAGGGTCGAAATCTCGATGCACCCTACTCCATCGCGATCACCCACCAGGATGCTGTCCTCCTCGGCGTCTGCCCACCATTCCGGGGGCAGCGCCATGGTCCACCACTCCGTCTCCAGCACATTCATGTTTGGTTCTCCAACTCGGTAAGCGGCATGGACATCAGCAAAGCGTCTTCGCGACCCGTCGCCGTGGGGTAATAGTTTTTGCGCACGCCATCGAGCCGGAAGCCCAGTCCTTCGTAGAGGCCGCGGGCAGCCTGGTTCGTTGCGCGTACTTCGAGATGACAGCGAGTAGCTCCGCTGCGCACGGCCTCGGCCAGTGCGGCATTCAACAGGGAGCGCCCCAGGCCACGCCCCTGCCGCAAGGGATGCACAGCAATATTGTGAATACAGGCTTCGTCCAGTATCAGGGAATAGACCACAAAACCCAGCGCTTGCCGGTCGGCACAGGCGAGCAGAGCGCGCTCTGTGCTTGCCCCGGCTTGTGCGCTGCACGCGCTGTTGAACTGGCTTTCAGTCCAGGGACTGGGGTTAACCAGCCGCTCCAGCGCCGCCAGCGCGACGGCGTCACCGGGCCGGGCCGACCTGAACGTCGCGTGCTCGCCCACTACACTCATGAAAGCCTGCAAAAAGGGCCCAGATCTTGCCATGCCTGCCGTTTTAACAGCGGCTCCCGCAACATCCGGGCGGTGCTAACGGTACGCACAATCCTGCAGGAATCCAGCTGATCCAACGGCACCCGCGCCTCGCATTCTCGTCCCAGCAGGACAAGACCGGTGCATTCCGCCTGCTCCAGTTTCCGCCGGATAAAGGCCGCCACGCTCGATAGTGCCGCCTCCTGTCCCTGGTCAAGCTGAAGGTTAGTGTGCATGGGCCAGTCAAACTGGGTCAGCACAGCGCCGGGCGCAGGCTTGTTCCCCGCCTCCGCACTCCCTTTAAACCTGCCCAGCGCATCCGCCATGGACTGCACCAGCTGTAACTGCGCGGGCGTAAACGGCACACCGTCGAGTTCTTCCACCCACAACCAGCCGCCGCAGGTAACCGCCGCCAGACTGAAGTTCAAAGTTGGGTGTTGGCGGGCCTGGGCTGGTTCGACCACCCTGGCCACAGGGGCCAAAGAGCCGGCTTCCACCCTTGGCATTTCGATGGGCGCCGCCGGCCGGTGCTGTTTCGCGGCTGACTCCCTGCCTTGCGGAGTCACTGTTTGCGTCGCCGGCAGGATCGCCAGGCGCCTGGTGACGGCCGCGCCAGGCACCTGGCTGCGCGAGACATAGCCATCGATGCCAAGGGCCTCCAGGTATACCAAGCGTCTCAGTTCATGCATCAGGGCCACGCGTCACTCAAAAGTCAGCTGCAAGTTTAACAGTATTGCCCATGAGGCTATATCAACCGCCAGCCGTGTTCCTGAAAAAATGTTATTCCCGAGCGGATAAGGTACTTCACGTGCTGAAATCCTTTCCTGGCGGCGTAGCCTCCGTGGTGCACGATATGGATCGCGGGGTTGTAAACCAGGCGCCCCTGGCTGCCAAGCCTTATCGACAGGTCAAAGTCCTCGAAGTAAAGGAAATAACGTTCGTTGAAGCCGCCCACCGACTGCAGGTCGGTGGTACGGGCCAGCATGAAGCAGCCACTGGCCAGAAGGATATCGACTTCCTTGCCGTCACTGCACAGGTCGCGCATCTCATAGCGATCCAGCCGTCGCCTGAACAGCCGTCTGATAAGGCGCGGGGCAAAGGGGCGCAGCAGAAGCACAAACAGCGAGGGGTAACGTTTGCACAGGAACTCCTGCGCGCCATCCTCCCCCTCGACCCGGGGGCTGACCAAGGCAATGCCCGGGTCCTCCTGCAGACTGGAAAGCCCTGTGCGCAAGGCGTCTTCAGCCAGTTCAGCATCCGGGTTCAACACGAGATGAAAGTCGCTTTCAACGTATCTTATGGCAATATTATGCCCGGCACCGAAGCCACGATTTTCAGAGAGGCTGCAATAAATCACCCGGAAAAAATCGCTCTGCGGCCAGCCTGCGATGGCAGCCTCAGCCCTCTTGCAGAAGGCTTCGTCAGAGGAGTTATCCAGCACCTCGACCTGTACCTCGTCAACACAGCCTGCACTGTGAGCGGTCTCTGCGGACCGGCTGAGGCTCTGTAGCACACGGTCCAGCATGTCCAGGCAACTGTGATGCAGGACGATTGAGACCGACAGACGAATCGCAGCTGGTTGGGACTTGTTCATGGCGCGCATGGTACCAGTTGCGGCTCCAACAGTCGTAACACTACCTGCGGACCACACGCATATTGCGCGCCGGGAGAGCGACCGGTGGTCGATGTTCGGCAGATATATCTGAAACGAATAAAAAATGGCATATTTATGCATCCATCTGAAGACCGCAATGGCGGCAACCCCAAATACTTTGTGTAGAAAGACACAAATATGGTCTATCACCATGTTATTTATCGAGTTTTTGACTTGTTGCGTGGTAACCTGTAAAAAGTAGATTGATTTGTTGACTCTGTGGCTGAACTCTCCAGAATC
>JAHEBL010000161.1 GCA_024642265.1 Haliea sp.
CCCGCCAGCGCCGACTATTACCTCCAGGGCAGGGCCTATCTGCGCATGCCGCCGGATGCCTCCAGCCTGGAGTTCGCCCGGGGCTTCTTTGAAAAAGCCACCAGCGTTGATCCCGAATTCGCAGATGCCTATGCGGGACTCTGCAACAGTATGCTTGGCCTGTACGCTATTGACCTGGACATCGGCAAATTTCACGAGGCAGAAAAGGCGTGCCAGCGCGCACTGGTGCTGGACAGGCGGGCCGGCGCTGTCTACACCGCCCTTGGTAACCTGTACACGGTGTCCGGGCAATACGAGCAGGCCATTAACGAATTCAATACCGCCATCAGCCTGTCCAGCGCCCCGGCAGATGCCTAT
Organism: Haliea sp.; assembly: GCA_024642265.1. Taxonomy (GTDB): domain Bacteria; phylum Pseudomonadota; class Gammaproteobacteria; order Pseudomonadales; family Halieaceae; genus JARRPM01. The sequence continues at coordinate 358 of JAHEBL010000161.1, forward strand.
CTGGGACTCGGCCTGGCCTACAAACGCAGTAATCGTGCAGCTCCCGCAGAACAGTCTTTCATGAAGGCTATCGAGCTCCAGCCAAACTATTGGCGAGCCTACATGACCATGGGCAACTTTCTGTATGACGCGGGCAGGATAGAGGAGGCCATCCCATATTATCAGCGGATTACTGAACTGATGCCCCAGAGCGAGATCGCCCTGAATAACCTGGGTGCCGCACTCTTTGTCTCCGGTAAGTTTTCCCAGGCAACCCGGTACTGGCAGCAATCACTGGAACTGGCACCTTCCTCCGACGCGTATTCCAATGTAGCTACCAGCCTGTACCTGGAAGGCGACTATCGCCAGGCGGCGGACCTGTACCACAAGGCAGTCGAATTTGCGCCCGATGACTGTGAACTATGGGGAAACCTGGGTGATGCCTACAGCCAGCTGCCGGATACTGAAGACCTGGCCGGCGCGATGTACACAAACGCCATCAGGCTGGCTGAAAAACGCCTGCAGATCAATCAGTCCGACGCACGCACGCTGGCACTGATGGGGCACTATCAGGCGAAAGCCGGTGCACGGGAACAGGCCATGTCATATGTCGACAGGGCACTGGCGCTGGCGCCAAACGATATGAATATCACTTATTACTCTGCCACCGCCATGGCGGAGCTGGGGGAATGGGAGCGCTCATTCGACATGCTCGAGCAAGCCCTGTCGCTGGGTTATCCATGGAGCGTGGCAAGCGCTGATGGCAACCTGAAAGCGCTGAGGGAACTGACGCGCTACGACACACTGCGAGAAAAAGCGCAGTGATCGAGCACTGGACCCGATTCCCGGGGAAGGCCTATCGCCACGCCGGCGGCGATAGGCGCGGGCTTCAGGAAAAGAAGCTCTTTACCTTGCTGCTGACCGCAGCCCAGCCGCCTTCTATCTGGCTGGACAGCTCATCCCAGGTTTCCTTGCTTGAAGCCACGACCTTGTCAAACTGCTCATCGGATGCGCTGGCCAGTTCTGCATATTTTGCCTTGCCTTTTTCCAGCAGGCGCTCTGCGTCTGCCAATGCTTCGGCCGACTCGGCGGAGGCCTTGTCACCGGCCTTGGCCATTTCTGCTTTCAATTCGTCGATTTTCTTACCGCCAGCCTCGAGGCTGGCTTCCATCTTTGCCTGAATTTCCTCTCTTGTCGCCATCTTGGTCGTTCTCCTTGAATTCTGTGAATGCTTCCCGGCTGGGCCGGGCCATAGACATTGTAGTCAAGAATCAGGCGAGCGCCCGCCCGTTACGCCAAAATATTAACCCGGCACAACCCGGACAGCGGAGGCCACCGAATAAACGTGATTTCGCAACCTTGAGGTGTAGGTCACACTTTCAGTCCTGGCATCCCGCCAGACTTTTGGCTTTACTTGCCAGCCGCCCGCGCGAGGGAGCAGAATGACCTGTGTAACATTGATAACGCCAGGTGACCAGGTGACAGTGTCCAAACTGCATGGGACAAAAATGACCGAGCGGCTATCAGAGGCTCGGTTTAACTCCATCGATATTCCCGAGCTTATCGGCGTCTGCAAGGGCGTACTCGCTGATGGCACGGTCAACCTGGCAGAGGCGGAATTTATCCAGCACTGGCTGGACGATCGCAGTGACGTGCTCCACACCTGGCCCGCGGACGTACTGCACCGGCTGCTCGGCAGGTTACTGGACGACAATGCCCTGACTGACGAAGAGATCGCGGAGCTCACCGAACTCCTAGTGGAAATCACGGGGGAACCAGTGTCAGTGATTTTCTATTAGGACCCATGACCAATGTAATCAAAGCCGATGGCGAAACTCTCCGGATGGGCATTATCGGCGACCTCCACACCCATTGGGATGACGTGGACGTTCACCAGATTGGCAACCAGGGTTATGACCTACTGTTTTTTACCGGTGACCTCGGTGGTGGCACACCGGACAGCAGCCTGCGCATGGCACGCTCCATTGCGCGCTTGCGTCAAACTACACTCGTTATGCCCGGCAACAATGATACGGTAGATATTGACCAGCTGGCGGCGGAACTCAATCATCAGCAAGGCGTCAACCGGATTCTGGCTATCACAGGACAAAATACCGAGTCCGGCAGCATTCACCTGTGCGGCTACACTCATCACAAGGTCTCTGTTGCTGACCACCAACTGAGCCTGATTGCCGCCCGCCCCCACAGCATGGGTGGCCCGGAACTCACATTTCCAGATTACATGGCCAACACTTACGGGATAAAAAGCCTCGATGAATCCGTGCAACGCTTGCGGAATCTGGTAGACACCGCCTGCCAGGACATTATCTTCCTGGCGCACAACGGCCCGGCGGGCCTGGGCGACAAACCCGGCGATATCTGGGGCTGTGATTTCAAGCCCGTAGGCGGCGACTGGGGGGATACAGATCTCGCCGCTGCTATCCGCTACGCCAAAAATCAGAATAAGAGAGTAAGGGCGGTAATCGCCGGGCACATGCATCTCAAAACCAAACAGGGTGAACAACGTCCATGGCAACTGCTGGCAGACGATACCTACTATATCAATGCGGCGCGGGTGCCGAGGATTTTCAGCGGCGAGGATGACGTCTACCGCCACCATGTGCTGCTGTGCATTGACAAGACGGATATTGCCTTCAGTGAGGTACTACTGCCGCAATATGGTTGAATCCGGCTAAACCTCTTGTATGAGTTGCACTGCACGCTTACCGGAGATCCCGTACCACTCGGCAATCGACCACATCAAGCCAGACTCCTGCTCCTGCAGTTGACTGTCCGCCAGGGCAACGGCAGCAGCGAGCGTAAACGCCGTCTCCCGATCGAGCCGGTCAGCTGAAAGGCGCGCACCGATATCACGCAGGCATTGGCTGACTCCGGATTCAGCCACCTTCTGACCACATTGCTGAAAGATATAGTCGAGCGCATCATCACCCAGGGATTCATTCGTCAGAATTCGCATCGCTCCGCGAATAGAGTCCAGTTCCGCCGTATGTTCATCGTCATCAATCATCATCATGAGATACATGGTCTCGGCGAAGGGAGTGAAACGCCTGAGCGCAGCCTGCTCCCGGGTCGAGCCAGCCTCTACCTGTTCGTTGGCGGGCTCCTGCGGCTCCGGCTGACCACTTTGCAGCAGTGCATCTCTGAGTAGTTGTATGGTTCTGGTGTCGATATTCACTATAAACCGCTCGTTTGGGCGAATGCCTGTGAAAAACTGCCAACCTGTTATGCTCCAGGTATTACACTATCACGCCTGCTTGCAGCCCAGAAAGACTCTTGAGCCGATGCGGTACTCCCAATGGAGCCTGCGAGAAGCAATTTCCCTGTAATTTGTAAAACGGTCCCGGCGCGCGCCTGTTAACAGCTACAGTGACAATTGGTCTAAACTTGGCAGCCGACTTTCATCGATTCATCAAAAGGGTAAGCAGTCATGGCTCAGGAACACTTCGATGTGATTATTGTGGGCGCCGGCCTGTCCGGCATCGGCGCCGCCTGCCACCTGCAGAAATCGTGCCCTCGCAAGAGCTATGCGATCCTCGAGAGCCGCGCGGCCATGGGGGGCACCTGGGACCTGTTCCGTTATCCGGGTATTCGCTCCGATAGTGACATGCACACGCTGGGCTACAACTTCAAACCCTGGGTTGCAGACAAAGCCATCGCTGAAGGGCCCGCCATACTCGAGTACATCCACGAGGCTGCCAAGGAATATAACGTAGAGAAGCATATCCGCTATCGACAGCGCGTTACCCGTGCCTCCTGGTCAAGCGACGACGCCACCTGGACGGTGCAAACACAGGACCCGGAAGGGAGCAAAACCACCAGGTTTACCTGTAATTTCCTGCTGATGTGCTCAGGCTATTACCGTTACAAGGAGGGCTACACGCCTGAATTCCCCGGGCGTGATCGCTTCCAGGGACAGGTGGTGCACCCGCAATTATGGCCAGAAGACCTCGACTACCGCGGCAAGAAGGTAGTTGTCATCGGTTCCGGCGCCACCGCAGTGACCCTCCTTCCGGTCCTGGGGGAGCAGGCCGACCACGTGACCATGCTGCAGCGTTCACCCACCTATATGGTCAGCAGGCCATTCAGGGACGCGTTTGCGAACTTCCTGCGCAAAATCCTGCCCGACCGCTGGGCTTATGCAATCACACGCTGGCGTAACGTACTAATGCAGGAATGGATTTACAAAAAATCCAGGACTGACCCCGAGCTGGTGCGCAGAAAACTGCTGGACAGGGTACGCAATGAGCTAGGTAATGATTTCGATATTGCAAAGCATCTCACCCCCACCTACAACCCCTGGGACCAGAGGCTGTGCCTGGTGCCCGACGGCGACCTGTTCGAGTCGATCAGGGCGGGTAAGTCCTCGATAGTCACCGACCAGATAGAAACGTTTACTGAAAACGGCATTCTGCTCAAGTCGGGGCAGGAACTGGCGGCGGATATCATCGTCACGGCCACCGGCCTGAATATGGTGGTGATGGGCGAAGCCACCTTCGAAGTAGACGGGACACCCGTCAAATTTGGGGACACCTGGACCTATAAAGGGCTTATGTTCAGCGGCGTGCCAAATATGATCAGCACCTTTGGCTATATCAATGCGTCCTGGACACTGCGGGCGGATTTGACCGCAGAGTATATGTGCCGCCTGCTCAATCACATGGATGCCACCGCCACCCAACAGGTTACACCGCAGCTGCGCCCCCAGGACGCGGGCATGCCGGCCAGGCCATGGATCGAAGGTTTTTCCGCCGGGTATATGCAGCGCGAAATGCACAAGTTCCCGAAGCAGGGAGACCGCGAACCCTGGGTCAACACCCAGGATTACCGCCGCGACAGGAAACTGTTCCTGCGCGACTCCTTCGATGACGGCGCCCTGGTATTCACGGCAGCGCACAGCGGGCAATCCCTGGCGGTAGCCTGACACCCCGTATGCCCGCCATCCCGGAGCGCCTTCTGCTCCTCGGCGCCTTCGCCGCGCTCTACCTGATCTGGGGTTCCACCTATCTGGTGATCCGTATCGGGGTCGCGTCGTGGCCGCCGCTGTTACTCGCCGGAGTGCGCTTCCTGCTTGCCGGCGGCCTGCTTTACGCCTGGCTGCGATGGCGCGGATCGCAGCCACCAACAGCACCACAATGGCGCTCGGCTGCTTTACTCGGCGGCCTGCTGCTGGCCTGCGGTAACGGCGGGGTCACCGTCGCCGAGTCGATGGGTGCTGCCTCCGGGGTAGCTGCCCTGATGGTGGCCACGGTACCGCTGTTCACCCTGCTGTTCGGCCTGCTATGGGGTCAGCGCAACAGCCGGCTCGACTGGGCGGCGATTTTCCTCGGCCTGCTGGGGATCGGACTGCTCAACAGCGGCGCCAGCCTGCAGGCCAGTCCGCTGGCGGCCCTCCTCCTGCTAATGGCCCCCGCGGGCTGGGCACTGGGGTCGGTATGGGGCAGGTATCTCTCAGTGCCGACCGGGGTAATGGCGAGCGCCAGCCAGATGCTGGCGGGGGGCGCGATTCTGCTGCTGGCCAGCCTGCTGTCCGATGAGCGCATGCAACAGTGGCCGGATGCCGCCGGTTGGGCCGCACTGGCTTATCTCACGCTGTTCGGCTCCATCATCGCCTTCAGCGCCTACCTCTACCTGCTGAAAACCGTGCGTCCGGCAGCTGCCACCAGCTACGCCTACGTCAATCCGGTGGTGGCAGTGCTGCTGGGCGTGGCCTTTGCCGATGAGCACTTTGGCGCCACTGAAGCCGTGGCCATGCTGGTGATTGTCGCAGCGGTGCTGCTGACGGCGCTGCCCCTGTGGCGTCTCAGGCCAGGCAAGCCAGTGCGCTAATCGGCGCCGCTGGCGAGGGATAGCCCTGCCTCCATGAGCGCCGCGTGAATCCCCAGCGCGAGCTGCTGGTAACCCCGCGCATTGGGATGGATCTCGTCGGCCCGCAGGGCTTCGTCTGAGAGGACATCCGAGAAAACGGCGGGGATCAGCAGTACATCCTCCTCGGCGGCCAGCTCCGCATAGATCGGGGAATCCGACAGCGCACCCACGCTGGCCCTGAGCAGCGAAAGCCGTGGTACCGCCACCAAAGCGACGATCGCCCCTGATTTACG
>JAHEBL010000162.1 GCA_024642265.1 Haliea sp.
GATGACTCAGGCCCGCAGGTGGCCACAGTCCGGACAGTCCGCACGGGGCGGCAGGGCCAGCAGGCGGATGTCCGTGCTGTGCAAATCCAGCAGCAGCAACTTCCCCCGCAGGGGCTCGCCGTAGCCCGCCAGTATCTTCAGTGCCTCCATGGCCTGCAGGGAGCCCAACACCCCCACCAGTGGCGCGAGAACACCGCTCTCACTGCAGCTCAGCGCGGTCAGGTCGCCGGTATCGGGATACAGGCAGCGATAGCAGGGTCCGCCACGCACAGGGTCAAATACACTGAGCTGCCCCTCGACGCGCACTGCCGCCGCCGACACCAAGGGCACGCCCGCGGCAATGCAGGCGCGATTGAGGGCGAAACGCGCGGGATAGTTATCGGTGGCATCCACCACCAGGTTTGCCCGTCCCACCACAGCCGGCATATCGGCCTCCGCCAGCTGCCGGGGAATAACCTCAACGGAAACCCCCGGGTTCAGCGCCGCGATCGCGGCCGCGGCGGACTCGGCCTTGTTGCGACCGATGTCGGCATCACCGTGGGCGATCTGGCGCTGCAGGTTTGCCAACTCCACCGCGTCGCCATCTGCCAGCAGCAGTGTGCCCACCCCGGCCGCTGCCAGGTAGAGGGCGGCCGGACAACCCAGTCCGCCCAGGCCGACCACCAGCACGCTCGCCTGCAGCAGGCGCTCCTGCCCCGCCACGTCAAAGTCATTGAGCAGGATCTGGCGGTTATAGCGCAGCAATTGCTCATCACTCAACATGCAGGCGACCTCCGCTGATGCGTTCCATGCCCGCCAGGTCGCTGCGGGTTTCTATCTCCTCAAAACCGGCCTGTCGCAGCATTGCGCGCACCGCCTCGCCCTGGCTGAAACCGTGCTCGAGCAGCAACCAGCCGCCAGCGTGCAAGTGCGCGGGGGCGCCGCTCACCAACTGCGCCAGGTCCGCCAGGCCCGCCTGCCCCGCCACCAGTGCCGAGCGCGGCTCAAAACGCACATCGCCCTGCTCCAGGTGCGGGTCGATGGGGTCCACGTAGGGGGGATTCGCCACCAGCAGGTGAAACCGTTGCCCGTCGACTCCCCGGTACCAGTCGGAGCTTGCAAAGACAACCCGCTGCAGCCCCAGCTTGGCGGCGTTAGTGCGGGCCACTGCCAACGCATCTTCGCTGGCATCCAGGCCAGTCACCTGCCAGCCGGGTCGCTCGCTGGCAAGGGCCAGCGCGATGGCGCCGGAACCGGTGCCCAGGTCGACAACCAGCGCCTCTGCCGGCAGTGCCAGTTCCAGCGCCCAGCTCACCAGGGTTTCGGTTTCCGGGCGGGGTATGAGGGTATGGTGATTGACTTGCAGTGGCAGCGACCAGAATTCGCGTTGTCCCACCAGGTAGGCGACCGGCCGGCCGTCCCTGCGCTGAGCAAGAAGTCGCTGAAAGTGATCGACCTGTGGCGCGGTCACCTCGCGCTCAGGCCAGGTGTACAGCCAGCTGCGGGACTGCCCAAGGGAGTGACACAGGAGGATTTCCGCGTCGCGCCGGGCGCTGTCTCCGGGCAGGTCATCGCCACTGCGCAGGAGCTCCCGGACAGTAGCCATCAGTTGCCGGCCAGGGCCGCCAGCTGGTCCGCCTGGAACTCCTGCCGCAATGGGCCGACGACCGCATCCAGATCGCCCTCCATGATTTCAGAGAGCTTGTAGAGCGTCAGGTTGATACGGTGATCAGTCATCCGCCCCTGGGGAAAGTTGTAGGTGCGAATACGGTCGGAGCGGTCGCCCGTACCCACCAGGTTGCGACGCTGCTCGGCCTGCTCCGCCGCTGCCTTGTCCTGGGCGCTGGTCAGCAGTTTGGCCTGCAGCAGGGACATGGCCCGCGAGCGGTTCTTGTGCTGGGACCGCTCATCCTGGCACTCCACCACAATACCGCTGGGCAGGTGAGTGATGCGCACCGCCGAATCGGTCTTGTTGACATGCTGGCCGCCGGCACCGGAGGCCCGGTAGGTGTCGATACGCAGGTCGGCCTTGTTGATTTCTATCTCGTCGACGTCCTCGGGCTCGGGCATGATCGCCACCGTGCAGGCCGACGTGTGGATACGCCCCTGGGACTCGGTCTCGGGCACGCGTTGCACCCGGTGGGCGCCGGACTCAAACTTGAGGTGGGCATAGACATCGCGCCCCTCTACCCGGGTGATGATTTCCTTGTAACCGCCGTGCTCACCCTGGCGCTCGGACAACACCTCCACTTTCCAGCCCTGGCGCTCGGCATAGCGCGAATACATGCGAAACAGGTCGCCTGAGAAAATCGCCGCCTCGTCGCCACCGGTACCGGCGCGAATCTCCAGGAACACGTTGTGGGAGTCCATCGGATCCCGGGGCAGCATGAGTGCCTGCAATTCCAGCTCCAGTTCAGCCATGCGCTCGCCGCCGGTTTCCACTTCCTCCCGGGCCATTTCACGCACGTCCGGGTCGGCATCCTCCAGCATCTGCCGGGCCTCTTCGAGGTCCCTTTTGACCCGGCTGTACGAACCGTAGCACCTGACCACATCCTCGAGCTCGGCATATTCCCTGGACAGGGCGCGAAACCGGTCCTGGTCGGCAATGGTTTCGCCGTCGCTGAGCAGGGCCGATACCTCCTCGTGCCGGTCAGTGAGCGTTTCCAGCTTGGTCAACAGCGAGGCTTTCATTGCAGTGTGTGTCCGGGTTTATCCTGGCCGGTTTCCGGCAGTTCGAAGTCGTGCTCGTCGTCGCTGTCCGCGACAGTGGGCTCCGGCCGGTGGCCTGCCGCCAGGCCCAGCAGCTTGCGGGCATGGGCCAGCAGGTCGTGGCGGCCGTCCGCGCTGGCCTGCCGCAGGCCCGCGGTAGGCGCATGAATCAGCTTGTTGGTGATCCCCCGGGCCAGCTGGGTCGCAATCCTCTGGGGGTCCTCGCCGCGGGCCAGGGCGCGCAGCGCGCGCTGCAATTCCACCTCTCGCATTTGCTCGGCCATGCGGCGGTAGTCTTTCACCACATCGACGGCGGCGAGGCTGCGCACGTCCTCCATGAACAGGCGAACACCCTCAGAGATGATCTGGTCTGCCTTGCGCGCCTCCTTGTGGCGGCTGCGCATATTCTGCTCGACGATTTCCCGCAGGTCGTCAACGCTGTACAGGTAGACGTCACGCAATTCGCCCACCTGGGGTTCGATGTCCCGCGGCACCGCAATATCCACCATCAGGATCGGGCGGTGCTTGCGCGCTTTGATTGCATGCTCCACGGCGCCCTTGCCCAGGATAGGTAACTGGCTGGCAGTGGAGGTGATCACGATGTCGGCGTCCAGCAATTGTTCCGGGATCTCTGCCAGCAATACGGCTTCCGCCCCGAACTTCTGGGCCAGTTCCCGGGCCCGGCCCAGGGTGCGATTGGCAATCACTATACCGCTGACGCCGGCCTCTATGAGGTGCCGGGCCACCAGCTCTATGGTCTCGCCGGCACCCACCAGCAGGGCATTGCATTTGTTCAGATCGGCGAAGATATGGCGGGCGAGGTCTACGGCGGCATAGGCGACCGATACCGGGTTTTCGCCGATGGCGGTGTCGGTTCGCACCCGCTTGGCAATGGCGAACACGCGCGGAAACAGGCGCCCGAGTTCACTGCCTACCGTGCCGGACTCGGTCGCCACCGCGTAGGCGGATTTGATCTGGCCGAAGATCTGGGGCTCGCCAAGCACCATGGAATCGAGTCCGCTGGCCACCTGGATAATATGCTGCAGCGCCTGCTGGGATTCATAGTGATAGGCCGAGCGGCGCAGTTCCTCCGCCGAAAGGTGGTGGTAATTGGCCATCCAGTCAATCAGCTGCCGGGATTTTTCCGCCGCATCAACGCCCGGGGGCACTATTGCGTACATCTCGGTGCGGTTGCAGGTGGAGAGAATGACAACCTCCTCCACCTGGCCCTGTTCACAGGCATCGGACAGCGCCTCGGAGACCTGCTCCGGGGCAAAGGCAACCCGCTCGCGCACCTCGACGGCGGCGGAGTTGTGGTTGATGCCCAGGGCGATCAGGTTCATGGCAGGGTGCAGTATCCAGTCGGAGGCCAGCTGGCCGGGGCAATTAACGCCCGGCCAAAGGGGCGCACATTACAGACAGCCCATGATTTTAACAAGTTGGCGGGCAAATGACAGCGCGTACCTGTTAGTGTCCAGCCAGGTCCCTGGCCACCGCCTTCCGGGCTGTGGGTTTCATGCGCGGTCTATGTCATGATATACGCCTTCAATTTGCTGGATTCGTGCTGTAGCCCAATGTCTCGTCTACTACTCACCGGCCTCGCCTTTGCGCTGCTGCTGGGCTGTGCCAGTCCCGCCCCGGTCGCTACCGGGGAGGCGGCGGCCACGCCTGCAACAGAGGCTCAACCGGAGGCGGCCAAGCCACCCGAGCGTCCGTTTCCGGAGGACAGCATTTATCCCCTGCTGCTGGCGGAATTCGCCCTTCGCCGCCGTGCCTACGATGTGGCACTGGAGCAGTACATGCAGCAGGCGCCGCTACTGCGCGATGCCGGGGTCAGCGCCCATGCCACTCACCTGGCCCAGTTCATGGCGAGGGAAGAGGCGGCGCTCGAGTCCGTGCAGCTCTGGATCGAGCTCGAGCCTGATAGCATCGAGGCCAACAACACACTCTCCATACTGCTGATACGCCAGGGGCGAGCGGCCGATGCGCTGCCCCATATGGCCCTGCTTGCCGACAAGGGCGAGGAGGTCAACTTCCCGGCGCTGCTCAGCGGGTTCCAGGAACTCACGCCCGATCAACGCGATGCCCTGGTGCAGGGCATCAACGAACTGGCACAGGACTACCCGGACAACACCCAGCTAATGCTTACCCAGGCCATGGTGCTTGCAGAGCAGGAGCAGTTTGACGCCGCCCTGGACAGCTTGCAGCGGCTGTTCGAGCTTGAACCCAACCAGAGCCAGGCAGCGATGCTGGAAGCCAGAATACTGCTCGCGCAACAGTCGCCCAAGCCCTATGCACGGCTGGAGCGGGTACTGGAGGCGAACCCGCAGGATACGCAAATACGCCTGCAGTACGCGCGACTGCTGACCGCAACCGACATGGAAGCGGCCAGACAACAGTTCGAGCTGCTGTCCGCCCAGTCGCCCAGGGACGGCGAACTGCTGCTGTCGCTGGCGCTGATCAGTCGTGAGATAGAGGACGACGACGCTGCCAAAGCTTACCTGCGCCAGTTACTGGCACTGGAACAGCATGTGGACGAGGCCCATTATTATCTGGGACGCATTGCCGAAGACGCGGGCGACCTGCCGGCTGCACTGTACGAGTACAGGCAGGTTGAGGAAGGACGGGAGATGCTCGTGGCCACCAGTCGCGCCAGCCTCATTCTCATCGAACAGGGGCGACTCGAGGAAAACCGCGCCTGGTTCAGGGACCTGCGGCAGCAGGACCCGGAACGGGCAGAGCAGCTGTACGGCGTCGAGGCGGATCTGCTGGCGCGCGGCGGCGAACTGGCAGGCGCCACGGAGTTGCTGGACGAGGCCCTGGCACAACTGCCCGATTCAAGCTCGCTGCGTTACGCCCGGGCGATGCTGGCGGAGCAACAGGGCGACCTGGTGCTGATGGAAAGAGAGCTCAGGACATTGATCACCAGTGAGCCTGATAACGCCACTGCCATCAATGCGCTGGGCTACACCCTGGCCAACCGCACCGACCGCTACGAGGAAGCCTACGCGCTGATCTCCAGGGCGCTGGCTCTGGAGCCAGACGAGCCCGCCATACTCGACAGCATGGGCTGGGTGCTTTACCGCCAGGGCAAATACGAGGAGGCGCTGGACTACCTGACGCGGGCGTACGCCGCATTCCCCGACCCGGAGGTGGCGGCTCACCTCGGGGAGGTGCTGTGGGTGAGCGGCGACACCGACAACGCCCTGCAAGTATGGCGGGGCGGACTCACAAAAGACCCCGGCAACACTGTGCTGGCCGAGACCCTTGAGCGCCTGCAGGTCAATCCCTCGGAACTGGGCCTGCCCGGGAGCACCGACCTGGCCAATGAGTCTCCGGAGCCGCCACCCTAGTGCGCCACGCGCGGACCCTGGCCAGCGGCCTGCTGCTGACGCTGCTGCTGGCCGCCTGCGCGAGCCAGCCGCCAACGCTGTCGACCCCGGGCAACTGGGAGGAGCACAGCGCCCGTATGCGGGAGCTGACCACCTGGGGCGCCGAGGGCAAGCTCGCCCTGCGCACTCCGACGCAGTCGGAGTCGGCCAGTGTCCAGTGGCGGCAGCAGGGCGATATCACCCAGCTCAAGCTCAATGGCCCGCTGGGGGTGGCAGCGACCAGCATGTACAGCGACGGCAAGACACTGGTCATCCGCCAGGGCAAGGAAAGCAGCACCCTGGACCTGACCGATACCAGCGCGCTGCGGCGCCA